>CAYSBM010000200.1:0-6393 GCA_964429095.1 uncultured Solibacteraceae bacterium
CGGGGTAGATGCGCATGGGCACCTTATAGGGATCCTCGCCGGTGATGCGCTCGTACATTTCGAACAGGTTGCCGTAGCGCTCCTCAATCACCCGGCGTCCCAGCCGGCCAATGGCATCGCTGAGATCCAGATAGACTCCTAAGCCCGTTTCCCCGACTCCGCGGCCTTCGTCGCAAACCTGTTTGGCCGCCCGGGAGGAGATGTCTCTGGGGGCCAGGTTGCCGTAGCTCGGATAGCGCCGCTCCAGGTAATAGTCGCGCTCTTGCTCGGGAATCTCCGCCGGCGGCCGGCGGTCGCCTTTCTTGAGCGGCACCCAGATGCGGCCGTCGTTGCGCAACGATTCGCTCATCAATGTGAGCTTGGACTGGTACTCGCCGCTCACTGGAATGCATGTGGGATGGATCTGGGTGAAGCAGGGGTTGGCAAACAGGGCGCCCTTCTTATAAGCGCGCCAGATGGCGGTGGCGTTCGACCCCTTGGCGTAGGTGGCCAGGTAGAAGACATTGCCGTATCCGCCCGTGGCGAGCACCACGGCGTCTGCCACATGCGTTTCGATGGCCCCCGTGATCAGGTTCCGCGTAACGATGCCCCGGGCTCGCCCTTCGATCAGCACCAGGTCCAGCATTTCCGTGCGCGGGAACAACTTCACGGTTCCGGCCGCAGCCTGGCGCATTAGCGCCTGGTAGGCGCCAAGCAGCAACTGTTGTCCGGTCTGTCCGCGGGCGTAAAAAGTGCGGGAGACCTGCGCGCCGCCAAAGCTGCGGTTGGACAGCGTTCCTCCGTACTCGCGCGCGAAGGGAACCCCCTGGGCGACGCACTGGTCGATGATGTTCAGGCTAACCTGCGCCAAGCGGTAGACATTGGCCTCCCGCGAGCGATAGTCGCCTCCCTTGAGCGTGTCGTAAAAGAGGCGGTAAATGCTATCGCCGTCGTTCTGGTAATTCTTGGCCGCGTTGATGCCGCCTTGTGCGGCGATGCTATGGGCCCGGCGCGGAGAGTCCTGGAAACAGAACGCCTTGACATTGTAGCCGAGCTCGCCCAGCGAAGCTGCGCCGGCGGCGCCCGCCAAACCGGTGCCCACCACAATGATTGAGTACTTACGCTTGTTGGCGGGGCTTACCAGCTTCATATCGAAGCGGGCTTTGTCCCACTTCTCCTGGATGGGGCCGGATGGAATGCGCGCGTCGAGTTTCATATTGGTCCTCCTAGACCGGCCGAATGAACCCGGCAAGCACTGCAACAGGGATGAGAATGTTGCCGCCCGCGATGAGGACCGCCCCGGCCGCTCCGCAGCGCTTAATCCACGGAGTGTAGCGCGGATGGTTCAAACCCAGGGACTGAAACATGCTCCAGAGGCCGTGGTACAAGTGCAGGCCTATCAGAACCATGATCAGAATGTAGAAGCCGCTGGCGGCGGGACGCTGGAAGCCCACGACGACATTGTTATAGACGTTCAGCTCATGAAATTCCGGATGCACCGTGCCGGTTGTGAAATGCAGGATGTGGTAGACGATGAATACAGCGATCAGCGGGCCGGTGATGATCATCGTGCGCGAAGCCAGGGTGGCCTGGACAGTTTCGGCCTTCTGGTAGCGGATGGGACGGGCAGCCCGGTTCTCGAACCATAACTGCACGGTGGCGGTGATGTGCAGTCCGGCGGCGGTGAGAAGCACGAGCCGCGCCACCCACAGCAGCAGCGGCTGCGAATGCAACAAACGCGCGTATGCGTTGAGGCGCTCCGGACCGGCGAAAATCTGCAAGTTGCCCAGCAAATGGGCCACCAAATACGCAAACAACAAGGCGCCGGTTACGGCAACGATGGCTTTGCGACCCACCAGGGATCGATAAAAACCAGTTTCGCCGTTCAGCTTCAGGTCCAACGCGGTCGCGCCCATTTCGCAGCCCCTCCCAGTTGGGTGTGACGAAAGCTGTATTGTAGCTCAACCCGCAGCCGGGTTGGTCAAGCTGGAGTTCAAGGCTTGCGCTTGCCCGGCAGCCCCACCGGATTTTCATGGGGACGTTCGCGGAAGCGCCCAGCCAGACCAGAGGCCAGCGAAACGCTCTCCTCTCCGAAGCGGTCCCGCAAAGCATCCACCGCGCCGAGCGCCTTTTTCCACCGCTGTTTGACCTCCGTGTCCAGCAGGTGCAACTGGCCTTAGGAGGTTTCAAACGAGGACGTGTGCACGCCCAGCAGGCGGACGGGTTCGCCATTCCAGTTTCTGTCGAACAGGCCGCGCGCGGCTTCGATGATCTCGGTATCCACCGCCGTGGCGTGCTCCAGGGTTCCCGCCCGCGTAATCGTCTTGAAGTTCTTGAACCGCAGCTTCAACTGTATGGTCCGCGCCTGGAATCCGTGCTCGCGGAGCCGCCGGCCGACCATCTCGCACAGACGCGCCAAGGTCGCGTGCAGGATGGTGCGGTCTGATGTGTCCTGCGGGAAGGTGTGTTCGTGGCTGATCGACTTGGGATCCTCTCCGGCGCCGATTTCCGAATCGTACCAGCCGCCGGCATCCAGGCCCTTGGCTTTTCCGGCCAACGCCAGTCCCCACAGTCCAAATTGCCGTTCCAGAAAGTGTTCATCGAGTTTCGCCAGATCGCCCACCTTACGGATGCCGCAGGCGTGCAAGCGCTTCTCGGTGACCTTGCCGACTCCGGGCAGGCGCCGCACATCGAGCGGCGCCAGGAATCGCGCTTCCTCGCCCGGCAGGACCCACAGGATCCCGTTCGGCTTCGCTTGGTCGCTGCACACCTTGGCCACCGTGCGAGATGCGGCGATGCCGATCGAGCAGTTGAGCGCGGTGGATTGCCTGATCCTTTCGTGTAACAGATGGGCGGCTTTCAATGGCGGACCAAACAACCTTTCGGTTCCTGTCATATCCAGATACGCTTCATCAACGGAGGCCATTTCCACGACCGGCGAAAACTCCTGGAGAACTTGGTAGACCCGGCGCGAGTATTCGCGATAGCGGTCCGGGTGTCCCTCGATGAAGACCGCCTGTGGGCACTTCTGGTAGGCCGTGCGCAACGGCATGGCCGAATGCAGGCCGAACTTACGGGCTTCGTAAGAAGCCGCCGATACTACACCGCGCTGATCCGGCCGCCCACCCACAACTACGGCTTTGCCCTTCAGCGAAGGGTCATACAATTCTTCAACCGATACGAAGAAGGCGTCCATGTCGACGTGGAAGATGACGCTCATGGCTGTAAGCGCGCGGCGATCACCCGCGGGTAACCGGCCAGATCCTGGCGCGTATGGACCTCCGTCCAAGGGCCTGACAGCATCGCCCGCACCGCTTCAAGCGAACGGTAGCCCAACTCCATTACCAGCCAGCCGCCCGGCATGAGCACCCCTGCGGCGCCGGCAATCAGCCCGGCGTAGATCTCGTTGCCCGTGGGTCCGGCAAACAACGCCACGGCCGGCTCATATTCGCGCACTTCACGCTGAAGCGCCGAGGCTTCGGTTTCCGCGACGTAAGGCGGGTTGGAAACCACCAGATCGAATGCCCGTGCGGTAAACGAGCTCAACAGGTCGGCGGCCACAAAGCAGATCCGCGCTCCCAGCCGCAGTGCGTTTTCCCGGGCCAGGCGCAGCGCCGCCGGCGAAATGTCGGATGCCACCACTGTGCAGCCTGATTCAAGAGCCAGTGTGACGGCAATGGCGCCCGACCCGCATCCCACCTCCAGCAGGCGCACTCCCGGACCCAAGCCCAGCTCCAAGGCCTCCTCGATCAGATGTTCGGTTTCCGGGCGGGGGATGAGAACGTCGGGAGTGACCAGAAATTCGCGCCCATAGAACTCCTGGCGGCCCGTGATGTATTGGGTGGGAACGCCGTCCAGCCGCCGCTTCAAGTAGCGGCCGTAAGTGAGCCGGGCGGCTTCGCTCAGTTCGTCGCCGGCATGGGAGTAAAGAAAGACTCTCTCGCAGCCCAGTGCATGCGCCAGCAGCACTTCCGCCGTCAAGCGCGCCGCGGGAACCGCGGCCTCTTCAAGAAGCCGGCACCCTTGCCGGAGCGCGGTTTGAACCGTCATCGGCCTTTACGGCGGCCTCGGTCTGCTGTTTCAGCTTCTCGGCCTGGTAGTAGGTGGTGAGCGCGCTGATGATCGGATCGAGGCGGCCTTCCATGATCATATCGAGTTGGTGCAGCGTAAGGCCGATGCGGTGGTCGGTGACGCGGTTCTGCGGAAAGTTGTACGTCCGGATCTTTTCACTCCGGTCGCCTGAGCCCCCCATGCTGCGGCGTTCGGCGCCGATTTGCGCCTGTTGCTTTTCCAACTCGATTTCGTACAACCGGGAGCGCAGCACACGCATGGCCTTGGCGCGATTCTTGATTTGTGACTTCTCGTCCTGGCAGGAGACTACCAGACCGGTGGGCAGGTGCGTGATGCGCACGGCCGAATAGGTGGTGTTGACCGATTGCCCGCCGGGGCCCGACGAACAGAAGGTATCGATCCGGATATCCTTAGGATCGATTTCCACCTCCACTTCGTCGGCCTCCGGCAGTACCGCCACCGTGACGGCCGAGGTGTGCACACGGCCCTGCTGCTCGGTGACCGGCACCCGTTGCACGCGGTGCACGCCGCTTTCGTACTTGAGCTTGCTGTAGACCTTCTCGCCACTGACCAGCGCGATGATTTCTTTGGCGCCTCCGATTTCGCTTTCGCTCAAAGACGTGATTTCAACGCGCCACCCTTGTGTTTCGGCGTAGCGCGTGTACATGCGGAAAATCTCAGCGGCAAAAAGCGTGGCTTCGTCGCCGCCTGTGCCGGCCCGAATTTCCAGTACCACGTTCTTTTCGTCGTTCGGATCCTTGGGCAACAGCAGCAGTTTCAGCTCTTCCTCCAACCGAGCCAGTTCGGGCTCCAGGCGTTCCACCTCCTCGGCGGCCATGCTGCGCAGCTCGGCGTCGGATTCTTCCAGCATCTGGCGCGCCTGTTCGAGATTATTCCGGGCCTCCTTCCATTCGCGATACTTGCCGACCACTTCGGTGAGTTCGCTGTGGGCCTTGGCCGTCTTGCGGTACGCCTCCGGGTCGCCAATAACGGCCGGGTCGGCCATCTGGCGGGTCAGCGACTCGAATCGGGCCTCGATTTCTTCCAGTTTCTGCGTATATTGCATGGGGGTCTGTCAGGCGATGACGGGTTCGCCGCCCTGGGCGGTCTCCAATTTCAGGGCGCCCTCCAAGGCCCGGATGGCCACCTCGGTCTGCTCGTCCGAAGGCGGTTGGGTGGTTATGCGTTGCAGCCATAGCCCGGGCGCGGTGAGCACGGCCAGCAAACTGCCCCGCTTCCTGGCGGCGTAGCGGATCACTTCATAGCTGGCTCCCATGATCAGCGGCAACAGGATTACGCGCGCGGCGAATTTCGCAGCGAATCCTTGAAACGGCACCAACGTGTAGACCACAATGGCCACCAGCATCACCACCAGCAGAAAGCTGGTGCCGCAGCGCGGATGGAAGGTGCAAAACGATTGCGCATTCTCCACCGTGAGCGGCTTGCCGGATTCAAAATTGAACACAACCTTGTGCTCGGCGCCGTGGTACTCAAAAACCCGCCGGATGTCCTTCCACAACGAAATCCCGTAGAGGAATGCGATGAAGATCGCCATACGAATGATGCCGTCGGTGAGATTGAAAGCAATGTTGCCATGAAGAGCCGGATAACGTCTTTCGAGCAAAGTGGCCAGGTAGAGCGGAACGAACTTATAAAGAAACACGAAAAAGGCGAACGAAAATAGCAGGTTCAGCGCCATGGCCCAGCCGGAAATCTCCTGCTTACCGCCTTTGGAATCCGCCTCCTCCAGAGAGGCGTTGGCCGAAAACCGCAGAGCCTTCATGCCTAGCCACATGGCCTGGCCGAGAATGCCCACGCCCCGCAGCACGGGGTGGCGCAAAATGGGATAAGCTTCCATTGGCCGCTTGACCGGGAATTCTTCCGTGACAATAGAGCCCCCCGGTTTCCGCACGGCGGTGCAATAGCTGTGCGGCGCGCGCATCATCACTCCCTCGATTACGGCCTGGCCGCCGACCAGCGTCTCCTCGCCGCTCTCCATGACCGGCAGTAAATGCGCGCGGATCGATAACCCAAGAAACTTCAGTGCTTTCACGCGGCGAAAAGGCTCCTTTCTTGAGTATATCGCAGGGGTGGACGACGACAGGTCTAGTCCCAGCCGTTTTGCAGTTCACAGCCTGCCCACGGCGGCTGGCAAGGTCTTCTGGCGCCAAGCCGGGAAGGTTCACGGGCCGAAGGCGGACCGCCGGGTTCCCCAGCAGGGTATAATTGGCTGTCAGCAAGCGCCAAGACAAGAGACCTATGGATGAAAAAGAAAAAGCGCGCGTTTTGAGCGTGACTCTGGGCCAGAGTGATTCGCAGTTTTGGAATGGTGCCTTTGTGCGG
>CAYSBM010000201.1:0-5899 GCA_964429095.1 uncultured Solibacteraceae bacterium
CGGCGTGCCTGCCACTTGAACATTCATCTGCCGGTAACCGTAATTGTAATCCCCACCGTCGCCGAAGTTTTTGCCTCCAGGAGCCGCCGAAAGCTGGTAATACAACGTGTACACCGTGCTCGGCGTCAATCCGGTAAGCAACTGGCTCACGCTGCCCCAGGAAGGCTGTTGGTTATAGGTTGCATTCAGGCCAACAACACTTCCCAACCCGTCCGCCGACTGCCAACCGTCGGTGCCGTTCCATTCGCGAACCCAAACCACAGCGGTGCCGCCCACTGTCCAATTTGTGATGGCCGTGCTCGGCGACGGCAGCACAACATACCATCCGGTCCAGTTTGGATCCGACGAGCAGCCTGGGCAGTCCAGAGTGCCGTTCGAAATAGGCGTAGCGCTAGCCAGACCTGCCACCAGAGCCACCGCCAATACCATCCATAAACTCTTCATCTTCTTTTCTCCTCCGTTTGCGGTTCCCCTCTGCCTTCTTGCGTGTTGCTAAAGTTGGAACCCGCAGCTATATCCGGTACCAGATCAATATAACCCAGGAGCACTGGAAAGGCAATAGGCAAAAGTACTACAGCAAAGGCCTGACCGCCCCTCCGGTTCCGGGTTGCTGGCAGGGCCGCTTCCGCACGTACACACTACACCTGAATAGCACCCGGGAGGGTATACTCATAGATTGTGCCAGACGCGCTACTTGACCGTCCAGGAGCCGACCTGAGCGCGGAACCGCCTGTCATAATATCAGGGTTCGGGGACGAGGATACCGGAGGTGGGTTATGGCTTTACCACCGTGGCAATCTGGAATGCCTGGACCGGTTGAGCTCCACAGGCCTTTGGGTAGGCCGGAACCGCCTGCTCCGCTTGTTGAGAGCTACCGCGCCGGACTGCCCAGCGGAACTCCTATCTTATGATTCTAAAGGGATTGATCGGTATTACCGTCTGGATGAGATAGTCGACCCCCACGATATCATCTGCCATGAGGGCACCTTCATCATAGCCAGCACCCTGTCAAACACGATATTTTGGGTCTCACCGTCGGGCCAATACCTCAGGCGATGGAAAGCCCCCGGTGATGGGGATGCCTGGCATTTGAACAGTCTCTTGCTGCTGAACGGCGAACTATACTGCACGGCATTCGGATGCTATCAGCACCACCGCCAATGGTGCGAACACACCGGCCCCCCGGCAGGCCTGATCTGGAGCCTGGACCGCGCCGCGCCGGTCCTTGGCGGTCTGAACCATCCGCATCATCCGCGCTTTTTCGACGGCGCCTGGGCGGTGTGCAATTCTTTGACCGACGAGATATTGCAAGTTAAGCCCAGCGGCGAGAGCCTGCGCCGTGTGAAACTGAATGGCTACACGCGGGGGTTCGCATTAACGGAGCGTTTCTTGTACGTCGGGGAAAGCGCCAACCGCAAGGCGCCACAAGAGCGCCGAAGCGCCAGTATGGCCATTCTGACGCGCTCTGGCTGGCAATTGGTTGAGCGCGTTGCCTTGCCGTGCCGTGAGATTTACGACATCCAAGTTATCGATCAGCCTGCCCTGGTCGAAGGAATTCGGCGCGGATTCCGAACCAACGCAACACGGGTGGCCGAGCAGGATCAGCACGCCCTGTTCCGCCAGGCCGGCGTTGAACCTGAACTCCTATGGGCCGTCTCGGAACCGCTGCCGCCCGCGGCCTGCCGTGTGCATCTAGAGGCCTGTCTACCGCGGGAAATGAGGGCCGGCGGCACGGTATTTCTCGAATGCGCATACGAATCTCACAGCGGGGCAGTATTGACTTCGGCTCCGCCTTACCCCGTGCATATCGCCAGTAACTGGCGTGATCCGCTCACCGGCCAGCGCATAGCTGGGGTGGAAGGGTTGCGGACGCCGTTGCCGCATCCTCTGCCCCCAGGGCAGCGCCACACGGGCCGGGTGGAAATTGCGGCGCCGCCAACGCCGGGCGAATACTTGCTGCACTTGACGTTTGTTCAAGAGGGGGTGGCGTGGTTTGACGACTTGGACCCTTCCAACGCCTGCAAGGCCCTGGTCCGTGTTCTGCCGCCCTCAACCGAGCGCCAGGAATAGCCCATGGAACCGCTTATCGGCGCTCTCGTTGGTCTCATCATCGGACTGACCGGTTTGGGAGCCGGCATCCTGATGACACCGATCTTAATTTTTTTCCTGAAGATGCCACCTTCGGCGAGCGTGGGAGCGGCGCTGATTTTCTCCACCTTGGTGAAACTTCTGGCCGGCGGCATATACTTATGGCGGGGTCAAGTCGCGGGCCGGACGCTGCTTGCCTTGATGGCTGGGGGCGTCCCGGCGGCGCTGGGCGGTTCCTGGCTGTTGTACCGGGCGCGATGGAAGGGGCACGAGGACACAGTGACCCTGGCGCTGGGCCTGCTGATTCTGCTGGCCGCTGGGCTTGAATGGCGAAGAGGACATGCGGCGCGCCCGGCGCCCGCGCCGCCGCAGCGTCCCGGAGTGCTGGCGCTGCTGGCCGTTCCGATTGGCGCTTCGGTGGGCTTTTCTTCGGCCGGCGCCGGCTCACTCGGCACACTGGCGCTGCTGCGTTTCACCTCGCTGGCGCCGGTTCAGGTAATAGGCACCGATCTGGCATTCGGCCTGGCCCTCTCGGCCACCGGAGGGCTGGCGCATCTGTTGAACGGCGCCGCGGATCCCGCGTTGCTCGGTAAGCTGCTGGCAGGCGGCCTGGCAGGCTCGGCGGCAGGTGCGCGGCTGGCCAACCGTCTGCCGGGCGCCAAACTCCGGCATTCCCTGCTGTGCGCCCTGGGAGCGCTTGGCGCCGTACTGGCGGCCAGAAGCGTGTGGGCGATCCTGCGCGTTGTATGATAGGAGTTTTCAACCCAGGATAATGGTCCGCGGTCATCTGGCTGAACTGGAAGCCGAGAGTATTTACATTATTCGCGAGGTGGCTGCCGAGTTCGCCAGGCCCGTCATGCTGTATTCGATCGGCAAGGACTCCTCGGTGATGCTGCAACTGGCGAGGAAGGCCTTCCACCCGGCGCATATTCCCTTTCCTTTGCTGCATGTGGACACGACGTACAAGTTCCCTGAAATGATTGAATTCCGCGACCGCCGGGCGCGCGAACTGGGCCTGGAGCTGATTGTCCACACCAACCGCCGCGCCTTACAGGAAGGCGCTAACCCATTCGCGCTCGGCACCACCCGTTGCTGCCAGCTTTTGAAAACGCAGGCGCTACTGGAAGCGTTGAACCAAGGCGGCTTCGACGCCGCCTTCGGCGGTGCGCGGCGTGAGGAGGAAAAATCCCGGGCCAAGGAGCGCGTGTTCTCGGTGCGTGACAAATTTGGCCAATGGGATCCGCGCAACCAGCGGCCGGAGTTATGGAATCTTTATAACTCGCGGATCAACCCGGGAGAGAGTGTGCGCGTGTTCCCGCTGTCCAACTGGACCGAAATTGACGTCTGGACTTATATTCAACAGGAATCCATTCCCGTGGTCCCGCTCTATTTCGCGCGAATGCGCGAGGTGGTCCAAAGGGGCGGAATGCTGATCCCGGTGTATCACGGCATGCCGCTCGATGAAGGCGAGAAGGTTGAGCGCGTCATGTGCCGCATGCGTTCACTCGGCTGCACATTCTGCACCGGGGCAGTGCGGTCGGAAGCTTCTACCGTTGCTGAAATCATCGAGGAGCTCAAGCGTTCGCGGTTTTCCGAGCGCCAGAACCGGGTCATCGACCACGATCAGGAAGGCTCCATGGAACTCAAGAAGCGGGAGGGGTATTTTTGAACTCGCCATCAGGCTCCGTGGAGCTGCTAAGGCTTTCCACGGCCGGCAGCGTTGACGACGGCAAGTCCACGCTGATCGGACGGCTCCTGCACGACACCGGCAGCGTCTACGAAGACCAGTGGGCCGGCGTCACGGCGGCCGCCCGGCGGCGAAAACAACCGGGCCTCGAGCTGGCCTACCTCACCGACGGGCTGAGGGCAGAGCGCGAGCAAGGCATCACCATTGACGTGGCCTACCGCCACTTTGCGACCTCGCGCCGGCGCTTCATCCTTGCCGACACACCGGGGCACGAGCAGTACACCCGCAATATGGCCACAGGCGCTTCCACGGCGGATCTGGCTTTGATCTTGGTGGATGCGGCCAATGGCTTTGTCACCCAATCGCGGCGGCACACCTACATCGCCCATTTACTGGGCGTTCCCCTCATCGTCCTGGCAGTGAACAAGATGGACCTGGTGGGCTACCGGGAGGAGGTATTTGAAGATATTCGGAGGCAGTTTACTGACTTCGCCGGGCAACTGGGGTTGCGGGACGTTGTGGCCATTCCGGTCAGCGCGTTGCTTGGGGACAACGTAGCGCAAGCTAGTTCGCGCATGAGCTGGTACAAAGGTCCCACCTTGCTCGAGCACCTGGAAACCGTACCGTTGCCGCAGGTGGATCACTGCGGACCCGCGCGTTTCCCTGTGCAGTACGTGCTGTGGGCGCCGCCGTCGTTCCGCGGCTATGCAGGCCAGTTGGCTTCCGGCATTCTGCGCGTTGGGGACCAAGTGGTGGCATTGCCCTCAGGAAGGCAGTCGCGCGTGGCCTCGATCTCCAACATGGAGGGCGAACTCGCGGAGGCCACGCCACGAATGCCCATCACAGTACGGCTGGAAGACGAGCTCGACGTCGGACGCGGCGACATGATCGTGAGCGCGGAGCGGCTTCCCACCGTCTCCAAGCATCTCCGCGCCACATTGGTATGGATGGACCAGCGCCCCCTGGAGGCCGGACGAACCTACCTGATCAAACACACCACGCAGCAGGTCTATGCCACCGTGGACCGCGTCCTGCACCGGGTGGACATCGACACTTTGACGCCGCAGCCTGCCAGCCGCTTATTGCTCAACGAGATTGGGGTCGTCGCGATCGAGACCTACCGCCCCCTGTTGACTGACCCATACCGCCACAATCGGACCACGGGCTCCTTTATCCTCATCGATCCGGCCACCAACGCGACGGCAGCCGCGGGCCTGGTGGCTGACGGGGTAGATGCGCCTCGGCCGTCGGAACCCGAACCAGCTACGGATGAACCCGCCGCGCCTTTTGTCCTGTGGATGCCCGGCCGCAGGGACGTGGCTATAACCGTGCAAGCGCTGTTGGAGAGCCGCGACGTCCGCGTGGACGTGCTGGGCGACGAAGTGGCGCGCTTCTTGCCTGAACTGGTACAGGTGCTCCGCGACGCCGGACGGACTCTGAGTTCGGTAGCCGAGACCACGCCACCGGGAACCGAACAGCGGGTGCGGGCGCTCACTGGCGAGGAACGGTTTCTTAATATGAATGAGGCGCCGGTTGAAGCGGACGTTGCGGCGGCTTCCGGGCAGATCATGCAGTTATTGGAAACCAGGGGCTGGATCCCGCAGGCCGTCAAACCCGCGGTGCGGCAGCGCGGCGTGACGGTTTGGTTCACAGGCCTGAGCGGGGCGGGAAAAACAACCGTCTCACGGGCTGTCGAGCGCCATCTGCGCGCTGCGGGCTACCGGGTGGAAGTCCTGGACGGCGATGAACTGCGGCACACGCTGGGTAAAGGCCTGCACTTTTCGAAAGAAGACCGGGATGAAAACATACGGCGCATCGGGTATGTGGCCAGTCTGTTGACGCGCAACGGCGTGATCGTGCTGGTTTCGGTGATTTCGCCTTACCGCGAGATTCGCGATCAGGTTCGCGCTGAGATCCGCCACTTTGCCGAAGTGTACGTGAACGCGCCGCTGGAGGTGTGCGAGCAGCGCGACGTCAAAGGGCTCTACCGCAAGGCGCGCGCGGGCGTGATCCGGCAGTTCACCGGCATCGACGATCCGTATGAACCGCCCCTCAACCCGGAAATCGAGTGCCGCACGGCGGAAGAAAGCGTCGCGGCTTGCGCCGCCCGCGTGCTGGCCTGGG
>CAYSBM010000201.1:5909-6384 GCA_964429095.1 uncultured Solibacteraceae bacterium
CCGCTGCCGGACCTTGTCCCAAAGCATGTACTTGCGGCGCCGGAAGCTCTCCACACCGATATCGCCCGCCACCACGCCGTAGTAGCCCAACATGCAATCGCAGCGCAAGGCTTCTCCTTTGCGGATGGCGTTTTGCAGGTTGCGGTGGTGATACTCAATATTCTCTCCTCCGGACTTCTTGTGTTCTATGACGCGGCCTTCCTTTTCAAACAATTTCTGCGGCGTGATGGTGAAGCCGGTGCGGGTGAACTCGAGCGTGGCTTTGTGCCCGCGCAAAACGTGCTTGACGGGCGTATCGTTGGCCATCGAGGAAACCAGAATCACCGTCAGGCCCTCGGGATAGTCGAGCAGGCTGTTGTAAACGTCAGGCACCTCAGCCGCGCTGTTCTTGAAGAAGAACTTGCCTCCGGTGGCCACACCCCGCTCGGGGAACTCCAGGCCCAATGCCTTGATGATGCCCGTCACGCCGTGTACA
>CAYSBM010000202.1:0-4014 GCA_964429095.1 uncultured Solibacteraceae bacterium
GTTCGGTGTAGCCCGCGCGCAAACCTGCCCCCCAAACATTATCACCGCACACTGGCGGGGGGCTGGGCGCCGGGATTCAGAGAATGGGTCACGCAAAAATACAGGATCGAATACGAATGGCTGGGCCAGCTTGCGCACGACCAAGTGTATGAAGCCTGCCGGAGGGCACACGTCTTCGTATTTCCTTCCCTGGCCGAGGGGTTCGGTCTGGTGATTCTGGAAGCCATGGCGAGCGGAATTCCGGTTATTACAACGGACCACACAGCCGGGCCGGAAATCATGGAAGACGGGGTGGAGGGCTGGATTGTCCCTGCGGCAAACCCAGAGGCTTTGCGTGAGGCGCTGACTAAGGTATTGGAACAGCGGCGCTGTTTACCGGAGATGGGGCAGGCGGCACGCCGCAAGGCGGAGACGCGGAGCTGGGCGCGATACCGTGCGGAACTGCGGAAAAAGCTTTTTGAAGGGCTGGGGTGGGAGGATTCGGGAGTCAATATCCTGACAACCGGAGAGCAGACCCGGCAAGGCCGAAGCGGCGGGAAGAAAGGGCAGTAAAAGGCGAATTTGCAATCTTCATGCGCGTGATTCACTTTGAGCGGATGCCCAGACCGGACGCCTACAGCATCGAGCGATTGTTCGGTGAGCTACGGCGCGTTGTTGGAGCGCGGTGCAAAGTGAAAGTGGAGGTGGTGCGCTGCGAGACTCCCTACCATTCGAGGTGGTGGCTCTTGAAGGGCGTGATAAGGGCGTACCGCACCAAAGCAGGGGGGATTGACATCGTGGGCGAGGTCCATTATGTGGCGCTCGGCCTGCCGGGAAGGAATACCATTCTGACGGTTCTAGACTTGAATCACCTGGATGACCTCAGGGGGGTGAAAAAAGTTCTGTATCGCTGGCTGTACTTCGCCTGGCCATTACGCCGGTGCCGGTTTGTCACGGTGGTATCAGAGCACACTCGGGAACGCCTGGAGCAGGTTTTTCCGTTCGTAAGAGGAAGAGTGGAAGTTATTGCCTGCTGCATTCCCGCCGGCTTTGAAGCCAGCCCGCGCAAGTTCCATGCGGATGGCGCGAGGGTTTTGCAGGTTGGAACGGCGCCAAACAAGAACCTGGAGCGAGTGATCGAGGCATTGAAAGGCTTGCCGTGTGAATTGCACATTATCGGCCGGTTGAGTGAAATGCAGCGGCGGTTGCTGGCAGATGCGCAGGTCCGGTACCAGAACAGCGTCAACCTGAGTGACGAGGAGGTAATACAGGCGTACAAAGAAGCCGATTTGGTAGTGTTTGTCTCGTTGGCCGAAGGTTTTGGAATGCCGATTATTGAGGCCAATGCGGTGGGCCGGCCGGTGGTGACCAGCAATCTTTCTCCGATGAAGGAGGTGGCGGGAAAGGCAGCTTGTCTGGTGGATCCCCGCAGTCCAACCAGCATTCGCGAGGGCATCCAGCGCGTACTCACGGACGAGCAGTACCGTGAATCCCTCATCCAGCAAGGCTATGTCAATGCCGGGCGCTATCGCGCAGAAACAGTAGCCGGCCAGTACGCGCGGTTGTATGAAAAAGTTGCGGCCGGACGACATTAGAGAGAGGCGAAAGCCGAGGACATGAGCAGCAACCCTGGCGATGCTGAGGCGGTTTGGCGCGGTGGCGAGGGGCGGCCGGCGGATGTGACCATTCTTACGCTGCTGGATGCGTATTTGCCCGGGTACAAAGCCGGAGGGCCAATCCGCAGCGTGCGTAACCTGGCGGAAGCGCTGGGAAAGGAATTTGGCTTCCGGATTGTGACACTGGACCGGGACCATGGCAGTGACTCGCCATATTCTGGTGTGGCGGTGGGGGAATGGGTGCGGGTTGACCAGGCCGAGGTGATGTACTTGCGCCCGGGGATCGGCGGGCTATTACGCCTTTGCGCAGTGCTGCATAGGGCCGACAAGAACACCGTCCTCTACCTGAACAGCTTTTTTTCGCGGCGTTTCTCGATGCTGGCGATCGCGATGTGGCGGCTGGGGCTTTGCCGCCCGCGGCGCGTGGTGCTGGCCCCGCGGGGTGAGTTTTCAGAGGGGGCTTTGAAGTTAAAGCCCATGCGCAAGTGGCTATATCTCAGGGTTTGCCGCGCGCTTGGGCTGTATGGCGGTCTGATTTGGCATGCGTCCAGCAGATTCGAAGCGATGGATATACGGCGTCAATTTCCCAGGGTCCGGGAGGCGGCGGGCAACGCCTGTAATGAGGGCACAGAGAACAGAATGGCGGGAGGGACAGACTCTGGGGGCGAAGTGCTGGTGGCCGAGGACCTAGCTCAAGCGCCTTCCTCCAGGTCCGCAAACTCTAAGAGGCCGGGCAGCCTGCGGATTGTGTTCGTTTCGAGGATCAGCCGGAAGAAGAATCTGTCAGGTGCGCTCAAGATGCTGAAAGATCTTCGGGGGGATGTTCGCTTCGACATTTGCGGTCCGGTGGACGACGCAGATTACTGGCGAGAATGCCAGGATCTGATGGCTGCGCTGCCGGCAAACATACGCATCAAATATTGGGGGCCGATCGAACACGAGCGGGTGGCGGAAGTATTCGCCAGCCACGACGTGTTCTTATTCCCTACCTGGGGCGAAAACTACGGCCATGTGATCTTCGAGGCGCTGGCGGCGGGATGTCCTGTGGTGATCAGTAATCAAACGCCATGGCGCAATTTGGAGGCGGAGGGCGTGGGATGGGACATACCGCTGGAGGACACGGAACGGTTCAAGGCAGTTCTTCAACGGTGCGTTGATGGCGACGAGGCGTGGCATGGGGAGCTATCGAGAAGGGCCATGAGATACGCGGCCCGGCGCGCCGGCCACCCGGAGATTGTGGAGGCGAACCGAAGACTGTTTCTCAGGGCGCTCGAGTCGAACACGCCGCGCAAGCTTACGGAACACGTATGAACACATTTGACGGGAGCACACTTCTGATCACGGGAGGAACGGGCACGTTCGGAAACGCCGTCCTGAAGCGGTTTCTCGGCAGCGGCATCCAAGAAATTCGCATTTTCAGCCGGGATGAGAAGAAGCAGGACGAAATGCGGAACGCGATCGGCAATGAGCGGGTCAAGTTCTTCCTGGGCGACGTGCGCGAGGCAAGCAGTCTGATCGCGCCTATGCAGGGGGTGGATTATGTTTTTCACGCCGCGGCGCTCAAACAGGTTCCATCCTGCGAATTCTTCCCGCTGGAGGCGGTGCGCACGAATACCCTAGGGGCGGAAAACGTGCTGAACGCCGCGGCGATGTGCGGAGTGAAAAAGGTCATCGTACTGAGTACGGACAAGGCGGTGTATCCGATCAACGCCATGGGGATGTCGAAGGCCCTCATGGAGAAATTGATGGTGGCGAAGGCACGGCTGCACCGGGGCAGCGGCACAGTTTTCTGTGGCACGCGGTACGGCAACGTCATGGCCTCGCGAGGCTCCGTCATCCCGTTGTTCATCAGCCAGATTCTGAGCGGTAGGCCGCTGACTGTCACCGACCCGAACATGACTCGCTTCATGATGACGATTGAGGATGCCGTGGACCTTGTGGTCTATGCGTTCGAGAACGGGGAGCCCGGCGACATCTTTGTGCAGAAGGCGCCGGCGGCAACGATTCTTACCCTGGCGGAGGCGTTAAAGCAGATCTTCGGGGTGGAGAACCGAATTCAGATTCTAGGCACCCGGCACGGCGAGAAACTTTACGAAACACTGCTGAACAGAGAAGAAATGGCCAAAGCGGAGGACCTGGGCCACTACTTTCGCATTCCGGCAGACGTGCGAGATTTGAATTACTCGCTCTACTTCAGCCAAGGCAAGACGGAAGTTTCCTCCGCGGTAGAGTATACCTCGCACAATACTCACCGGTTGAATCAGGCTGAGATGGTGGAGCTGCTGATGAAATTGGACTGCGTGCGGGAGGCTTTGAGAACCGGGACCGTAGTCGTATGAACGTACTGGTAACCGGCGCGCGCGGATTTCTGGGGCGAAACCTGACGGCGCGGCTCCGGGCGAGGGGCGACTGCGCAATC
>CAYSBM010000202.1:4024-5574 GCA_964429095.1 uncultured Solibacteraceae bacterium
TGTTCGACTTGACGGAAGGGGTGGACGATTTACGGGCCGGGCTGGAAAGAGCGGAGGTGGTTTATCATCTGGCGGGAGTCAACCGCCCGGAGAATCCTGAGGAATTCGAACGCGTCAACGCCGGCTTGACAAGGCAGATTTGCGACATCCTGCGCCTGCTGGGGCGCAGGCCGGTCATCGTAATGGCTTCGTCGGTGCAGGCGGAGCTGAACAATCCTTACGGAATCAGCAAGCGGCGGGGCGAAGAAGCGTTGCGCGAATTTGCGGCGGAGACGGGGGCGCAAGTCAGGATCTACCGGCTGAAGCACGTATTTGGCAAATGGTGCCGCCCGAACTACAACTCGGTTGTGGCGACGTTTTGCCACAACATAGCCCGTGATCTACCCATCCAGATTTCTGATCCGGGGCGCGAGATTGAACTGGTCTACGTGGATGACGTGGTGGCGGCATTCTTGCGAGAGTTGCCGGGGGACGGCGCCTCTGGCGAGCGGATGGAAATCCCCTCCGTGAAGATAACGCTGAGGGACCTGGCGGGCCGGATCCAGTGGTTCCACGATATGCGCGCGAACCTGCTGGCGGCGGAGTTCGGGGTGCAGTTCAACCGGCGGCTTTACGCGACATACCTTTCCTACCTGCCGGCCGCAAGGCGGCGGCAGCCGCTGGCGATCAAAGCGGACGAGCGCGGCCTGCTGGCGGAATTTTTCAAATCCAAGAATTTCGGACAGATTTTTGTTTCAAGGACAAAGCCGGGGGTGACCCGGGGCAACCATTACCATCACACCAAGGCCGAGAAGTTTCTGGTATTGGAGGGGGAAGGCCTCATCCGCATGCGCCAAATCGAAGAGACCGATATCGTCGAATACCGCGTGCGGGGAGAGGAACTCCAGGTGATTGACATCCCTCCCGGCTATACGCATTCGATTACAAACGCGGGGTGCCGCGACATGGTGACGCTGTTCTGGTCAGATGAAATTTTCGACCCGGACCGGCCGGACACGTACTGGCTTCCGGTGGAAGCGGGGATGGTGAATTCGACTACGGTGAACGCATGAGAGTGGCTACAGTTGTGGGTACGCGTCCGGAAGTGATCCGGCTTTCCCGGGTCATCGCGGCGCTGGACCGGTATGTGGACCATGTGCTGATTCATACGGGGCAGAACTACGACTACGAGCTGAACGACATTTTTTTTGAAGACTTGGAGATTCGACGGCCTGACATCTTCCTAAAGGCGGCCGGCAAGACGGCTGCTGAAACCATCGGGAACGTGGTAGCGAAAGCGGATGAAGCTTTGAGGCAAACGCAGCCGGATGCCCTGCTGGTACTGGGCGACACCAACAGTTGCCTGGCCGCGATCGCGGCCAAACGCCGGAAGATTCCGGTTTTTCACATGGAAGCCGGCAACCGCTGCTTTGACGAGAGGGTGCCGGAGGAGATCAACCGGAGGATTATAGACCACATCAGCGACATCAATCTGCCATACAGCGCCATCGCCCGGGATTATCTTCTGCGGGAGGGTGTACCGCCGGACCGCGGGATCAAGACAGGCAGTC
>CAYSBM010000202.1:5584-6378 GCA_964429095.1 uncultured Solibacteraceae bacterium
TGTTTTGGAGGAGATACAACCCGATGCTTTTTTGGTCTTGGGCGACACCAACTCCTGCCTTTGTGCCATCGCTGCCAAAAAACGCCGTATCCCCATTTTCCACATGGAAGCCGGCAACCGTTGCTTCGACCAAAGGGTGCCCGAAGAATCCAATCGCAAAATCGTCGACCATATCAGTGATATCAACTTGACATATAGTGATATCGCCCGCGAATACTTGTTGAGGGAAGGACTGGCTCCCGATCGTATTATCAAGACCGGCAGTCCGATGTTTGAAGTCCTGACGTATTACCGCGCCAAGATAGAAGCATCCGGCGTGCTGGGGCGATATGGGCTGAAGCGGCACGAATACTTCGTAGTGAGTTCCCACCGCGAAGAAAATGTTGATGACGGAGGGCAATTCGCCCGGCTTGTCGGGTTGCTCAACGGTCTGGCAGAACGCTTCGAGAAACCGGTGGTTGTGTCGACGCACCCACGCACGCGGAAGCGGATTGAGGCCGAGGGAGTGAAGCTGAGGCCGGAGATAGAACTATCGAAGCCCTTAGGTTTTTGCGACTATGTGCACCTGGAAATGAATGCAATCGCCACGCTGTCCGACAGCGGCACGATCACCGAAGAGGCCTCGATTCTGAACTTCCCGGCGCTCAATATCCGCGAGGCCCACGAGAGGCCGGAGGGGATGGAAGAGGGAGCTGTAGTGCTTACCGGCCTGATTTTCAGCCGCGTGTGAGAAGGGTTGGGTCTACTGGAGTTCCAAGGACGCGATGAGCGCCGCACGCTGAGGATGGTGGAGG
>CAYSBM010000203.1:0-6370 GCA_964429095.1 uncultured Solibacteraceae bacterium
GTTTTTCCTTACCAAGAGCAAGCTGCACCGTGCGGCGCAAGAAGCCGTGGAGCGTTCCTTGCGCCATGGCTACGTTGGCCGGAAGCGGAAAAAACGCGATTTCCGCTCGCTGTGGATCGTGCGCATCGGCGCTGCCTGCCGAGCCGCTGGTATGAGCTATAGCAAGTTCATGAGCGGCTTGAGAAAGGCCGGTATTGAGCTAAACCGCAAGATGCTGGCCGATATGGCCGTGAACGACGCGGCAGCCTTCTCCAAACTGGTCGAACAGGCTCAGGCCGCGCTGAGAGCTGCGTGAAACCTATGCCGCGCGACGACGAGCCCGATTCACTATCCAGTCTCGAGGAACGCATCCTCAAAGCCGTGGATCTGATCGCCCGCCTCAAGAAGGAAAAAGAGGCGGCCCAGTCCGAGGCGGCGGAGGCGCGCGCCCAAGCAGCCCGTTTGGCCGAAGAACTGGAATCTCTGCGCAACGAACGCAAGCATGTCCGAACGCGCATCGAGAAACTGCTCGGACAGATGGACCTACTAAGCGAATAGAATAGTGGGGATGGATTCAGCCGTCCCCGGCAAGCAGACGGTTCGCGTCACTATATTCAATCAAAGTTACACACTGCGCGCCGCAGCGAGCGCCGCAGAGACCGAAGCCCTGGCTGCGCGCGTGGATGAACTGATGTCCACCATAGCCGCGCGGACCGGCTCCGGCGACCCCGCGCGGGTGGCCGTACTGGCTTGCCTGCATTTGGCCGACCGCCTGCGATCGCTCGAACAGCGCCTGAAGCAAATCGAGCACTGGTGCGCCTCGCGGGTTGGTCCGCTTTCGGCCATGCTGGACGAAGTCATTGAGCCGGATTCATCCAAAGATGCCGGCGGCTAGCCGCTGGGGCGTTACACTGGAGTTTCCCTATGCCCGATCCTACATTGCCTCATCGAAGAACCTTCTTGGCCGCCACACTGGCGGGCGCACCCAGGCTGGGGAGCCAGCCCGGGCCGAAGGAACCCATCGGCGTCGGAATCATTGGCGTCGGATTGCGCGGTAAGCGCCTGCTCAGTTGGGTGCAACAGGCCCCGGGCGCTCAGGTGTGCATCATCGCGGACCTGTACGACGCCAACTTGCGCAAAGCCCAAGACTTGTGCATGAACCGCAAGGTGCGCCTGACCAAGCAATGGGAGCGCGTTATCGAAGATCCATCCGTGCAGGCGGTGGTGATCGCCACGCCGGATTTCTGGCACGCGCCCATGGTCATCGCCGCCGCCAAAGCCGGCAAGCATATCTACGTCGAAAAAGGCTGGTGCCTGAAGCTCTCCGAAGCCAAAGCCATGCGCCAGGCGGTGAAAGACAACAAGGTGGTGATGCAGCTCGGCCATCATTACAATAGCTGGCCCACCTATGTCCGGGCTAAGGAAATTTTTGCCTCCGGGGTTTTGGGCAAGGTTACGCTCGTACGCACCTGCTACGACGGCGGCGGCCCCTATCCTCACTGGAAGTTCTACGGCAACGACTACGATACTCACACCGTTCCGGCCGACGCTACCCCGGAGCACATCGACTGGGAGCGTTTTATCCGCAACGCGCCCCGGCGTCCCTTCAGCGCCGAGCGGTTTTTCACATGGCGCTGTTACTGGGATTACTCGACCGGCCTGGCCGGGGACGTCATGAGCCACATGTGGGACGCGGTGAACATGATCATGGGTTTAGGGATCCCCGAGATGGTCTCCGCGCAAGGCGGGCTTTACATCTGGAAGCAGGAGCGTGAGGTTCCCGATGTCTGGAACGCCACGTTCGAGTACCCCGCCAAGGATGTGGCGGTCACCTTTTCCAGCACCACCTCGAACCTTCACAACTTCCGCTATGCCCAATTCCTCGGTTACGAAAAGACTCTGGCGGTCAACGATCACTACTGCCGCCTCTACGATGGAGAATGGAAACCCGCTCACGCCGAGCGTCTGAAAGCAGCCCAGCAGGACGCCGCCAAGATCGGCCTGCAGCCTCTGGATGCCGCGGTCAGGCCCGAGTATTCCATGAAACCGGGCGAGTTGAAAGTCTCCACCCACATGGAAGATTTCCTGGACTCCATCCGCACGGGCGCCAGACCGCGCTGCGATGTCGACCGGGCGTTTGAAGAGGCCGCAACCATCTGCATGTCGGTGGAGGCCTACCGCCGCCGGCGCACGGTACGCTGGGACGCGGCGCGAGAGGAGATTGTGGATGCTTAAGAGTTCGCGGCGCCAATGGTTAGGGCTGCTGGCGGCGGCCGCCGCCGCGCCCCAGGAAAAAGTTCGTGTGGGCGGCCACCCGTGGCTGTATGCCAAGTTCCGGCCCAACTACGATATCAACGCCATATTGGACCAGATTTTTGCCGACTTCCAATATGCCGGCCTGGACGGCATCGAGTTGATTTATACTGTGCTCCAAAAGCCGGAAGCCGCCGGCCAGGTAGCGGAACTATCCCGGAAACACAAGCTGCCCATCATCGGCATGAGCTATCAGGCCGATATGTGGGATCGCACCAAGCACAACGCCGTCTTCGACGAACTGAGCGTTCTGCTGCCGCGCCTGGAGAAGCTGGGGGGGCGCACTATGGGCACCGGCGTGGGTACGCCCAACCGCAGGAAGACATCCGCCGAACTGGATGCCCAAGCAGACCTGTTGCGCCGGCTGATTCCTTTGTGCCGCAGCCACGGGGTGGTATTGAACCTGCACAATCACACCTACGAGGTGAGAGACGGCGAATACGACCTGAACGGCACCTTGAGCCGCATTCCCGGCGTTCCGCTGGGTCCCGATCTGGGCTGGCTGGCCGAGGCCGGAATCGATCCGGTGGACTTTGTCCGCCGGCGCGGTAAGAGCATCGTCTTCGCACACTTGCGGGACCGCAAGGCCGACGGCAACTGGGCCGAAGTCATGGGCGAGGGCGTGGTGGATTATGCGGGCGTGGCGCGCCAGTTGCGGGCGGTGAACTTCCACGGAACGCTGGTGATCGAACTGACAAGCTCTACCGGAAAGCTCCCTGAGCGCCCCTTGCGCGAGTGCTTTAAGCTGAGCCGCGAATACGTGCGCCGCGTGATGGGCTGGTAGGCAAGCTCAGAACAGGCGGTCCTGCTTCTTGAGCGACCCGAAGCTGCCGATGTTGGCCACGGCGAAAGCCACGCGAAACTGGTTTTCGTTGCGCGCGCCAAAGCTGAAGCGGCGGTACTGGACGCTGAAGCCGCAGCAGTCGGTGTTATAGGTGACCTGCGTGGTGGCGTATTGCATGATATGCTCGCGGAAATCGTATACCGCGTTGAAGGCCGCGTTCCAGCCCCGGCGGTTGTCGTTGCCGATACCGATGATTCCGCGAAACTGGTTGGCGCCCTGCGCCAGCGCCGGCACCTCGTAGACCCGGTTGTGGCCCAGCGAGATGAAATACTGCGAAAAACGCGCGTCGGCGTAAACGCCGCTGGAGGTGAGGGTCTTGCGCAGCGGGTCGTAATCGGCGCGCCACTCCACGCCCAATACGTGCGTGGGATTCAACCGCATGGCCGAGACCACCGGCGAATACCGCCGCGGGCCGTCTAGAAAGGCGTAGGGGGTCATCTCCAGCGCGCTGCGCACCACGTTCCGCTGCCCCGCCACCACCGCTCCTCCAAAATCGGGGTCAAAGTAGCGGCGCTGCCATAGCTGCCAGCTGGCAATCTCACGCACTTCGCTGCCGCGCTTCGAGTACAGGCGATTGGTGAGCGAGTACTCAACCTCGGTGGTGTTCGTCGCCAGCTCAGTTTCATCAAAGCGGATCAGACGGTCGAAGTTGTCGATGCCGCCCGCCTTGCGGAACCCGGCGCGCGGTTCAATGACGTGCTTGACCTTTTCGCCCATCCACTTCGGGGCATCAAATATGCGCGCCAGAGACGGCATCTCAAGTTCTGCGGAGAACTCGTGGGAAATCATGTTCAAGTTCTCGCCCACAATGCGCCCCTGCTGCTGTTGTTCGCCGTAATGACGGCCGCAGTAGGAGAAGCTGGGCAGCAGTGAAAATCCCTTCCACCGCAAAGCGGTCATCACGCGCGGCGCGAAGTCTAAGCGCTCGAGATACTGGCGGGTCTGAAACAGCGGCTGGTTGCGGCGCACCAGGCCAGCTGAGGATTCCAGTGAAACCCAAACCGGCAGCACACGGCCGGTGAGTAACCGGTCGCGGGTGCGGAATTCGGCCTCCGGCAGCTTGCGGATTACAATCCGGTCGCCGGGCGCCGCGCTCTGGTAATTTTCTGCGCGGGAAAACACAATATCAAGATCGTAATTGGACCAGTGCCGTGTAACGTAGCCGATTGAGTGAACTTCCGAGAAAATCGCCTCGTTGAACGATTCGGTGAAAGCCTGCCGGAATACAAACGAGGAAAGGTAATTGATATCGGCGCGGAACTGGAACCCGCGGCCCAGATCCGACCGCCCTTGTCCGGAAATCAGAAAACCTCCCTCTTTCACGACCTCCCCACTGGCTAATTTTCGCCCGCGGTCGTTCACGCCGTAGAGCATGAAATTGAAATCCGAGCCCACGCGCGGCTTGCCGCGAAAGTCCACGTTGTGGGCGAAGCCCCGCTGAGTGAACAGTTGCGAGCGGTAGGTCAGATCCAGGCTGCGGTTGATAGCCCAGTAGTAGCCGGCTCCCACCATCTTGCCCCGGCGCGAGCTGTTGCCGATGTTGGGCGTCAGCAAGCCGCTCTTTCGCGGCTGCTCCTCAAGCGATTTGTAAAAAACGGGCGCGTAAAACAGCGGCACCCAGCGCAGGCGGAAAACCGCGCGATAAGCCACGGCGTAACGCTTGGGCACGACGTCAAACCGCGGCCCGCGCAAGGTCCACCACGGCCGCGGCATCAGACATCCGGTGATGAAACCCTGGTGCAGGATGTATTTATCTTTGAGCCGCTCGGCCCATTCGCTTTCAAAGTAGAAGGGGTTGGTTGAAGTAAGCACCCTTGGGCGGGGCTCGATCTTGGCGTGGGCGCTGCCCCGGACACGGTAGAACTTGCCGGTTTGCTCCTTTAGGTTGTATTCCACCCGGGCTGCCCACAGATGCTCGCCCGTCTCAAAGTTCTCATAGTGCACATTGCCGCGGGCCTCCAGATCGCCGGTCTGCTCGCTGTAGTCGATTTCGTCCGCCGAAACGCGCATTTCGGTGACCTCGACCACGGCATGGCCGCGCAGACGGCGCCAAGCGCCGTCCAACTCCTGCCTGACCGCCTTGACCAGCATCTCGTGGGGAGCGACCGTGGTTCCGCGCGGTACTGGCGCGGTTTGAGCACAGGCCGTGCAAGCCAGGATCATGGCAGCATAAAGTCTGGCGCGCAGCCGGCCGAATAAGAATTGAGGCCCCGGAAAGAAAAGGCCGTGACAAAAAGCACTAAATATGTTACGAAAGAAGATGTGGCCGCGGCGCTGAAGGTGGCGCAAGGGGATCAACCATGCACCGTAGCATGGCAGCGCGTAAGGCTGCAACCGGCGGCGGGGTGTAGATGAAGTGCCTTTGGTGCGGGGCTGACAACCACGAAGACGATCATCGCTGCAAGCGCTGCGGAAGGCGCTTGCGCGTATCCCGGCCCCAGGCCGCTCCCGAAACCTACCCCGTTCTCGTGCGGACCTCGGCCGTGCCCCAAACGCTTTCTCACGCCACGGCCGCGGCTGGCGCGCCTGAGCCGCCGAGAGAACGCCCTCGGCCCACGCAGGCTTCGCTGGCGTTTGAGACCGAGAGCCTCCGCGTAATTCCGTTTCAGACGCCGGGCGGAAAGCGCCCAGGTGGTCTCCGCAGGCGCACTGCCGGCGGATCAGCCGGACGCCGCGCCCGGTTAACCGAGGCTATTAACCTCGAATTGGCTCTGCACGATGTGGGGCAAAAGGAAGCCGCGGACGCCGCGCCCCGGTCCTTCCTCTATGGCTATGCGCGCGCGGCGTCTCCCATGCACCGCGCCCTGGCCGCCGCCCTGGACTGGAGCATGATTCTAATCGCCACGGGCGCATTCCTGCTGGCGTTCCACCTGGGCGGAGGCGAACTGGTTTTCACCAAGAGCACCATCCCCGTTTTCATCGCCATCCCGGTGCTGATTGCTCTGTTCTATGAAGCGCTCTGCGCCCTTGGCGGAGGAATCACGGCCGGCATGAAATGGACCCGCTTGCGTCTATTGAACTTCGACGGCCGCAATCCCACCACCCAGGAGTGCC
Source organism: uncultured Solibacteraceae bacterium (assembly GCA_964429095.1). Lineage (GTDB taxonomy): Bacteria > Acidobacteriota > Terriglobia > Bryobacterales > Bryobacteraceae > JAJFUV01. The sequence goes on from CAYSBM010000203.1 coordinate 6,191, forward strand.
TGTGGCGGGTTTTGGGAATCGCCATTAGTATGGCAGCCATGGGTTTGGGCTATCTTTGGGCGCTGTTTGACGAAGAAAACCTTGGTTGGCAGGAGCATATCTCCAAGACCTTCCCTTCGCCCTCGCAAGTCCACCGGCCGTTCTGAAGTATCCTAAATTTTCAAGCTATGGCGATTTATT
>CAYSBM010000204.1:0-6320 GCA_964429095.1 uncultured Solibacteraceae bacterium
AAAAGAACCTGGGCACCTTTGGCGACGGCGGCGCGGTGGTCACCAATCATCCGGTAGTGGACCGCATGGTACGTAAGCTGCGCAATCACGGCTCGGAGAAGCGCTCTTGCCATAGCTTCGGATTTAACAGCCGCCTGGACGACCTGCACGCCGGCGTGCTCAGCGCCAAGCTCAAGCACATCGACGAATGGAACGATCTGCGGCGCAAGTGGGCGGCCCGTTACACGGCCGGGCTGAAGAGCGCAAAGCATTTCACGCTTCCGACTGAGTTGCCGGGCTACCGTCACGTTTACCACCTTTATGTCATCGAGACCAGACAGCCCGCGCACCGCGACCAGTTGCTGGATTATCTGAACAACAACGGCGTGGATGCCAAGTGCCATTACCCCATCGCCATCCACCAGCAGGAAGGTTATCCTTGGGGCAAGCCGGCGCGCATCGTGGGCTCCATCGCCAACAGCGAACGCAACGCGGCCTGCTGTATCACGCTGCCCATCTACCCCGAACTGACCGAAGAGGAGGTGGATTACACCATCGCCAAGGCGCTGGAGTGGGACTCGCAGCAGGGGTGAAGGCAGATGGACCGCAAGTATAAAGTTGTCGTGGTGGGCATGGGCAAGCGAGGCATGCACCATGCCGCCGCTTTTCAAGCCAACGGGCGGTTCGAGCTGGCAGGCATTTGCGACATCGACCCGGCCCGCCTGGACACCGCCGCCGCCAAGCTGGGGGTGGCGCTGAAAGGCGCCAATGCCGCTGAGGTCGCCGCGGCTGCCAGGCCCGACGTATTCTGCTTCTGCACGCTGCCGAACGTGCGCGCCGAAATGATCCGCACCGGCATCGAAAGCGGCGCGCGGCTCATCGCCATGGAAAAGCCCATCGCGCTCACCAGCGCAGAGGGCTTCGCCATCCGGGATATGGTGAAGTCGAGCGGGGTGAAAGTGGTGGTGAGCCATCAGCACCGCTATGGCGCGCACTACCGCAAAGTGAAGGAGATCATCGCCAGCGGGGCGCTGGGCCGCATTCACACGGTCTACGGGACCGCCACCGGCTGGATGGCTCACATGTTGTCGCATCTGATCGACTACACCCGCTGGTACAACGGCGAAGCGGAGGCCGAGTGGGTGATGGCGCAGGCGGCTGGACGCGGGAAACTCGGCGACCTGCACCCTTCGCCCGATTACATCGCCGGCATCGTGCATTACGCCAACGGCGTGCATGGCGTGCTGGAATGCGGCGCCGGGGCGCCGGACGTGCCCGAGGTGGATGCCTGGTGGCGCAAGTGCCGGATCGGCGCCCAAGGTACGGAGGGCTTTGCCGAAGTCCTCACCGGCGGCGGCTGGCGCTCGGTCACCAGGAACGGCTCGGCGGTGGGCGGAGGTTCGATGAACTACGACCTCGACATGCCGCCCTACATTGAGGACATCGCCGGCTGGCTCGATGATGGCGCCAAAGTGCATCCCTGCAACTTTGACAGCGCTTATAAGGGCTTTGAGATCATGATGGCTTTCTGCCGCTCCGCGGCTCAGGGCGGACAGGTGGCCCTGCCGCTCAGCGGACCGGCCGACGAGCTTGAACTGCTCGATCGGTCGCTGGGCGCGGCCAAGGTGCTGCCATCGACGCCGGCCAACGCTAAGGAATATCTGGGCCAATAACTAGCGCCATTCATCTTTGAAGCCGGGGCGTACCACCGAGCCCCGGTTTTTTTATATGCTAGGACGGTTCCTACAATCAGGAGGCGATCGTGTCTGAGTATTCCATCAAACTATCCCGACGTGAATTCGGCCTGGGTCTGGGCGCTGCGTCCGTGCTGGCGGCGCCGGCGCGAGCCGCTGGCAGCGGCGCCAAGTGGGATGAGCCCGCCGTGGTGAAGAAGGTCTTCGTCGGCGTCGCCAAGCCCACCTGGCCGCGGCCGGATCTCAATTTTGAGCACGAGATGGCCGAAATCAACGGCAAACTGGCGGAGCTGGAGGCGCGCTTCCGGTCTGAAGTGCGGTTTACAGGCGGCGAGTGGCTGAAAAGCGCCGGTGAAGTCGAACCTTGGGCCAGGAGCCTGGCAGGGACCGATGCGGTATTGATCCTGGACCTGACTTCGAGCACAGGGCCCATCATGCAGGCTCTGGCCAAAGTGGACATTGCCAAGGTGCTGTTCACGCGGCCTCTCACCGGCTGGTCGTTCATGGACGGTGCACGGTGGATACAAGGCGGCGCCAAGGCGGATATGGTGGCCTCGAGCAACTTCGAGGATCTGGCCCCGCTGTTGCCCATGCTGAGGGCCATCCATCACCTCAAGCACAGCAAAGTGCTGGTTATCAACGGGCAGAGCGGCGCGGGCGCCGATTACGCGGCGCAGTTCGGCACGCAGATGGCCTATCCGGCTTACGCGGATCTGAAAGCGGCGTACGAATCCATCGACATCCGCCAGGCTGAAAAGGACAGCGGCGAACTGGCCCGTAAGGCGTTGCGCGTGGTGGAGCCTTCGCCAGCCGACATCCGGGATTCCTGGCGTCTGTACCTGGCCGTGCGCGAACTGCTCGCCCGGGAAAAGGCCAACGCCATCACCATAGACTGCCTGGGAGGCTTCCGCCGCGGCGACCTGCCAGCCTATCCCTGCGTGGCCTGGACCATGTTGAACGACCTGGGCATGTACGGGGTGTGTGAAGCAGACCTGCCCTCGACCATGACCCAGTTGCTCATCACCTCCTACTCGGGCAAGCCCGGTTTCGTATCGGACCCGACGTTCGATACTAGCCGCAACGAGGTGATCCATGCGCACTGCGTGGCGGCCACCCGCATGCGAGGCCTTACGGCCGCGCCCTCGCCATTCAGCCTGCGCTCGCACATGGAGGACAACAAGGGAGTGTCGGTGGAAGTCGAGATGCCGGTGCGCGAAACCATCACCTGCGCGCGCTTCAGCGGACCCCACACGCTGCTGGTTTCCACCGGCGAGGTGATCGCCAACCTGGACAGCCCGCGCGGCTGCCGCACCAAGATCGTCACCCGCGTGGCCGACGCTCGCAAAATGGTGGAAGGCTGGAGCGGAGGTCTGCATCGCGTGATTTTTTATGGAGACCACCTGGAAGCCGCGGAGCGGATGGGGCGTCTCATGGGCTTCCGCGTAAGGAGGGAGTGTTGATGAGGCGGAAATGGCTTGTGCTGGCCGTGGCCGCCGCCGGCACGCTGGCTTTCGCCCAGACTGAACCCCGCTCGGTGCGGCCCATGCTGGAGGCGGCGCTGATTACACCGGAGGAGGCTTCGTCCCAGATCCGCAGCTACTTGATCCGTAAAGTACCCGCGTTGCCTAAGCCGGCCAGCGCAGCCGAGTGGACCTTGGCCGCCAGACAGGCGCGGGAGAGATTCTTGCGCGAAGTCGTATTCCACGGCTGGCCGGCGGAGTGGGTGAATGCGCCGCTCAAAGTGGAAGACCTCGGGCTGATCCCGTCCGGCCCAGGTTACCGCATGCGCAAGCTGCGTTACGAGATCGTGCCCGGCTCTTATTCGGTGGGGATTCTTTACGAACCCGACAAGATGAACGGGAAGGTGCCCGCCATCCTGAACGTGAACGGCCACGTGGGGCCTCCGGGCAAGAGCGTGGAATACAAGCAAAAGCGCTGCATACACCAGGCGCTCCACGGCATTCTGAACCTGAACCTGGAATGGATTGGCTTCGGCGAGTTGACGCACAAAGAGAACCAGCACTGGTATGGCGCGCACCTGGATTTGGCGGGCGCCAACACTATGGGCCTGTTCTATCTGGCCATGCGCAAGGGACTGGATTACCTCTACCAGCATCCCAATACGGACCGCGCGCGGGTAGGCGTCACCGGCTTGAGCGGCGGCGGATGGCAGACCATCGTGCTCAGCGCGCTGGATGAGCGCGTAACGCTGGCCGTCCCGGTGGCCGGCTATAGCGCCATCACCGCTCGCATCGAGCGCGCCATGGACACCGGCGACGTGGAGCAGAACGCGGCCGACATGCAGCTCTATGCCGATTATCCGTACCTGACGGCCATGCGCGCGCCGCGGCCCACGCTGCTCATCTACAACGCCGAAGACGACTGCTGTTTCCGCGCGCCGCTGGTGAAGCCCGAGGTCTACGACGCCGTCGTGCCGTTTTTCAAGCTCTACGGCAAGGCGGACAGCTTCGCCTGGCACATGAACACGGACCCGTCAACACACAACTACCAGCTCGACAACCGCCAGGCTGCCTACCGCTTCATCGGCAAGCATTTCGGCATTGAGGGAATGGGGGTGGAACAGCAGTTAGGCCCGGAAGTCAAGAGTTACGAAGAACTGATCGTGGGCGTTCCGCTGGAGAACCTGACCATATTAGGCCTGGCCCGCAAGCTGGCGTCGCGCATTTCGCGGCCGGCGATACCGCCGCCGGGCGCCGCGCGCCAAGTCTGGAGCGTGAAGGAGCGCGCGCGCCTGGCGGGCTTGTTACGCTACAAGAAAACTGCGCTTGCCCGGGCTTGGAAGCTTGCCAACACGCACAGCAAGGGGCTGAGGACTGTTTCCTTCCGCCTGGATTTCTCCAACGGTCTGGCCGCTACGGCCGTCTGGTTCCAGGCGCTTGAGGCGGCCGAGCCGGCGCCGGCCACTATGGTTTTCGATCAAGGAGGCAAGAAAGCCGCCGCCCAGACAGTTTCGGAAAGGGTAAACCGCGGCGAGCAGGTGCTGGCCGTGGATCCTCTGTTTTACGGCGATGTGGCGCTGTCCAAACCCCGGCTCACGATGTACCCGCAATTGATCTCGGCGCTGAGCGAGAGGCCTCTGGGGTTGGAAGCCGCGCAATTGATCGCCATGGGGCGTTGGTTTGCCGGGCAGACCGGGATGGGGAAAGTGCGGCTGGAAGTAGACGGCTTCCGTGCGCAGGTGGCGGCCACGATCGCGGCGGCGCTCGAGCCGGGCCTGTTTTCCGAGGTGTGTATCCATAACGGGAAACCTTCGCTAGCCTACATTTACCAAGCGCCGCTGGAATACACCGCCGCGCCGGACCTGTTTGCTCTGGACTTGTACAAAGAGTTCGACCTGGACCATCTGGCGGCGATGGCCGAGCCGGCCCGGATCCGAATGCAATAGCCCCTGCTAGCTGCGCGTGAAGTATAGGGCGGCGGCGCGCTCCAGATCAGCGCGCGTCATACGCACGGGGCGCCCTTCGTAATTGGCGATGGATGTGAGTATGTCGCAGATGTCGCGTGGATAGCAGGCGCGCAGCTCGGTGCGGCCGTCACGCAGGCACAGACGGCGCAGGTACTCGGCGCTGTCGGGCTCGGCCGGTATGTTGCGCGCGGCGACCACACGGCGCAAGATCTCGTCGAAAATGGCCGGCTCAACCGCTTCGACAAAGATCTTGTTATGGATCCGGCGCAGGAAGGCTTCGTCGGCCAGGTCGCTGGGATCCAAATTGGTGGAGAAAACCACCAGCATTTCAAACGGGATCTGGAATTTCACGCCATAACGTAGCGTGAGGTAATCCACCCTGCGGTCCAGTGGCACAATCCAGCGGTTCAGCAGATCTCGGGGACTCATCAACTGGCGCCCGAAATCGTCGATAACGAAGATGCCGTCGTTGGCTTTCATCTGCAAGGGAGCGGCGTAAATGCCGGAAGCTTCGTCCAAACGCAGCTCCAGCATGCTGGGCACCAGTTCGCCGCCCACCAGGATGAAGGGGCGGTGGCAGAGCACCCAGCGTGGATCCCAGTCACAGCCGTCCACTTCCTCGACACGCTCGTGGACCACCGGGTCGTAGAGGCTGATAATCTGGTTGTCCACCTCCACCGCGTAAGGGATGAGCACGGCGTCCGAATACACCCGTAGCAAGCGTTCGGCCAGACTCGTTTTGCCGTTGCCGGTGGGTCCGTACAAGAAGATGGAATTCTGGGCGATCAACGCTGGACCTAGCGCATCCAGCAGGCGGTCGGTCACCACGAGGTCTGAAAGCGCCTGGCGCAGCACGCGCCGTGTAATGGTGACCTTGGCGGACTGCTGTTTGGTGGCCTTGGTGTAATCGTCCAGCGAGACCGGACAAGCTCCCGCGTACTGGCTGATCTGGAAACGTTCGTTGGCCATGGCGCGGCCGGCGGCGGAGAGCGAAAACTGATAGTCGTTGCCGATCATGCCTTTCACTTCCACCAGTTGCTGCTGCCGCATTTGGCGGAAAACGCCTTCCAGCACAGGTATCGCCACCCGTAGCTTCTGGCTGAGCATCGCCAGCGTAGAATAGCCGTCCAGCAGCAAGCGCCGGAGCATCAGGTCCAAGACCAGAGCTTGGGGAACTCTAAGCTCCTCCATGCTTTGCGGGGTTGGAGGATGAAAGGCGG
>CAYSBM010000205.1:0-5901 GCA_964429095.1 uncultured Solibacteraceae bacterium
TAGCCGGGGAAGCCTTATCATAGGCCGCAATGGCGTCGTTGGTGATCTCCAGGGCGGGCTTGAAATAGATGGTGCTGTTAACGTCCACTACCACATCGAGACCCTTTTCTTCAGCCAGTTTTCTCACTATTTCCTGCATCCGCTGTGAGGCTCGCCCCAGGATCTCGTTGCGCTCCCGCTCCACATCAGATTGCAGGTCCTCGCCCAGCCTCTGCAATTCCTTCTGCTTGCGCTGCGCCTGGATATTCAAGTCCTGCTCGGCCGCCGGCGTCAGTTTTCCAGCCATGGTCTGCAACTGCTGCTGAATCTGCCGGAGCTCGGCTTGCAGCTTTTCCATCTGCGCCTGCCGGGGCCGGTACTTGGCCTCCATTTCGACTTGGGCTTTCTTAATCTCCGCCGTCTCGACAACGGCCTTTTGAATATTGACGATCCCGACTTTGGACTGTGCCAGTAGCGAAGTGATCGGGCCGCAAATCGCCACGGCCATCAACAGCCGGCCGGCGGTGGAAAATCGAATCATGTCGTAGTGCTCCTTCAGCGAAATCTTCCCTTTGGGTGATTGGCGGAACGCGGGCGCGCCGCGCCGACGTGTCTTACTGTAACGTGGCCTCCCGAGGGTTGTCAAACCACGGGCTCCTTTACTATTCTTGCACGCAGGAAGGCTATGCCGGCGAACCTCAGTCCCGAATATCTGGACGCCGAACGCGACTACAAGGCGGCGCAAACGCCCGCCGCCAGAGTGGCCGCCCTGGAACGGATGCTCGCCACCATCCCCAAGCACAAGGGGACGGAAAAAATGCAGGCCGACATCAAGCGGCGGCTGGCCGCGGCGCGCAAGGAGTCGCAAAAGAAAGGCGCGGCGCACTCGGCGCCGTTTTACCTGGTCCGCAGGGAAGGCGCCGGTCAGGTGGCCCTCATCGGCCCGCCCAACTCGGGCAAGTCGCAACTGCTGGCGGCCCTTACCCATGCCCACCCCGAGGTGGCGGATTATCCCTTCACCACCCGTTTGCCGATGCCCGGCATGATGCAATACGAGGATGTCCAGATCCAGTTAGTCGACCTGCCTCCGGTCTCTGAAGATTTCAACGAGCCCTGGATGCCGCAGGTGCTGCGCGCGGCGACGCTGGGCGTGCTGGTGGTGGACGTGACCGCCTTGGATGTGCTCGGCCAGATCGAATCGATCAACGCACTCCTCCAGCAATGGCGCGTACCGGCTCCGAAGCTGCTGGTAGCCAATAAGTGCGATCTGGATCCGGGCGGCGGCAACTTCACCACCCTCGAAGAACTCTATGGCGCGCGATACCGCATGGTGGCCGTCTCAGCCCTCGCTGGTTTCCACCTCGACCGCTTCGCCCGCGCCGTGTTCGAGGTCCTGGACATCGTAAGGGTCTACACCAAGGCTCCCGGCAAGAAGCCGGAACTGTCCACGCCTTACATCCTGCGGCGCGGAGAAACCGTGCTGGATGCGGCGCGCCACGTCCATAAGGACTTCGCCGAGCATCTCAAGTTCGCGCGCATATACCGCATCGGGGGCGGACAGAGCGGCTTAATGGTGGAACGCCATCATGTCCTAGAGGATCAGGACATCCTCGAATTTCACCTCTGACCGCTTAGCTCCTGCGCCAGGGCGTTCAACCAGCGCACGCGCTCGTCCGGAATATCCCACGGCAAGTCCGCCAACACTAAGTCGCACGGCGCCAACTCATGCGCGATGCGTTCAAAATCCGCGCGCACTTCTCCCTCTCCGGCCCCCGCCGCACGGCCTGGCGTGTAGAGAACGGCGCGGCGGGTTTCGGGAAACATCTCTCTGGCGCGCGCCAGATCCGATTCGATGCCCATATCCAGATACCCCATCTTGGGAAGCTTCCGCAGCACATTAAGATAGGGGGTGACGTTCCAGTTGCAGGTATGAACGCCGAAACGCTCGAAAGCGCCGGCGATGAGCACGTCGTGCTCCAGCAACATGCGCTCATAGGCGGCCGGAGACAGCATATTCACCGTGCAATTGCTCACGCACATATAGTCGATCGGGAAACCCGAACGGCGCTGGCGTTCCTGCACCATGCGCGCCAAGCCGATAATGACGTCCCGGATCACCGCGAACAACCGTCTGGCCAGCTCCGGCTGGTCCGCCATGTCCAGAAAAATCTGCTGGCCGCGCAAACGGAACGCCAGATTCAGCACGCCCTGCCAGTTCAAATCTCCGTAGACTGTGCCGTAGCGCACGGCGATTTGGTCCACTTGACCCAGCAACTTCTCAACAAACGGTCCGGCCAACAACCGGTCCGCTTCCAGCCTTTCGATATGCGCAGAGCCAAGCACATGGCCGGGTTCGAGATCCGGCCAGCGGTCCGGATAATAACGCAGCGGGACGCCGAACACCGCCGGTATCACGCAGACGCCGTAGCAGCCCGCAATGGTTGCCACGTCTCGCTCCAGCGGTCCACTCCATTGCTCAAACTCCGGAAAGGCGCGGTTCAACTCGGCCCGCATCGCTAGCAGCGTTCTGCGGCGATGTTCGGGATCGGTATGCCAGCGTTCGCTGAATTCCACGCCGCAGCGCACATGGTACCAGCGCGGCTCGAAGCCGAATACCGGACGCAGCAGCGCCTCGCTCCCGTCGGCGGCTTCCCGCCGCGCGGCGGCGGCAATAGGGATCCAGCTTCGCAGTTGTGTGCGGTAAGGGGGTTGGCTCACTTGGCCGCCTCCAGCGGAGGGGGCGGCGTTTCCAGCCATTTTAAATTGAAACGGTAGTAATTGATGCTGGAGATCAGGTGGATCAACCCATCCCGCGACTGGCATACCGCCAGATAGCCGCGCGGCTCAGCATTCTCGCGATTCATCAGGAACTTTGACCTCCCGTCCAGGGTATCCACCTCGCGGCCCGGCCCATCGTCGCTCACCAGCCGGACTACGGGCCAGCTCTTGCCCTCGTCGCGCGACAGCGCCGCAAACAGCCCGCGCACGGGACGCCGCTTACCGCTCGAGTCGGTAACCATGACCGGCTCGTTGGCGAAGCTCGCAAACAGCAGCGGGCCTTCCTTCAGCCTGATGAGCACCAAGCGCTGGCCTCCGCCAATAGGAGGCCAGATGGACGGCGCCGAGCGCCAGTTTTTACCCATGTCCGCTGAGACACTCTGCGGCATTTTGCCATCTATAACCTGCCCCCTCCCGAAGCAAAACAAACGCCCTTCTTTGATCTGGACGCAACCGGCATGGATGCCGGCGATTGAGCCGCCCGGATCTTGCCAGGTCTTGCCGTTGTCCCGGCTGATCTGGACCGCCGAACCCGCCGTTCCCCCAGGTCCCGCGTCGGCGGTGAACAGGATGGCTCCCTCGCGCGTGCGAATCACGTTGGGGATCACCTGCTGCCGGATGACATGCTCGGGCAAAATCAAGTTCGCGCGCGACCAGGTGACGCCGTTGTCCGTAGAGGTGCGCATCACCACTGCCAGCGGACCCCAGGTGGCGGCAGTGGACAGTCCGTTGAAGTGATAAAGCGTTTTCCAGCCGTCATACCACAAGGCCGGCGCGTGATCGTTGCGGTCGGGAGCATCCCAAAACGGCGAGGCCGGCTCCCACTGGCTTGAGCCCTGGCGCAGGCGGCTGGCCGCCATGGCCAGCTCGCGGCCCCTCTCGGTCACCGTGGTGTACCAAATGGCGAGCAAGTCGCCGTTCGGGCACTCGGCAATGGCGGCATCGTGGTTGTGATGGGAATATAACGGTCCTTCAGACCCCGGCGGAATTTTCACGTAAGGCACCGGTCCGAAAAAGTGCGCCTGTGTCATGTCCACGCGCGCAGCCGTTTTCGAAGGCGCTTGCTGCCGCACATTTCTCTGGTAAAGCTCGGGGCCCGGCGGCGGCAGCGGGGGTGTGGAGGGCATCTCAGCAAGCACCACCCGCAACCCGATCATCCAATGCTTATCCTCGGGCAACGTGCCCATACGGTTGGCCGAACGCATGTAGAAAGCGAACGTCGAGTGGCTGCCGCCGCGCGTCACCTTGAAGTCGCCGCTGGCGCGCCCCACTGGGTCGGTCTGTTCGCCGCGCTCATACGGGCCGTACCAGTCCTCGCACCACTCCTCGACGTTACCGTGCATGTCGTACAGCCCCCACGGATTTGGGGGGGTCTTGCCCACGTGCAGCAGGGCCAGGCTGTCGCGGCCCCGGCTTCTGCCGGGCGCCGGATACCAGCTGTTGTCGGGCTTGTTGAGCTACACGGCTGGCATCGTATCTCCAGTCGAGAACGCCGTGGTGGTCCCGGCGCGCGCGGCGTACTCCCACTCGGCCTCCGTCGGCAAACGGTAGGGCAACCCCTCTTTTTGCGATAGCCAGTCGCAGAAGGCTTTCGCCTCGTGCCAGTTCACAAATACGGCCGCTTCGTCGCTGTCGATCGAAAATCCGAGCTTGCCGCGCAGGTGCGCGTGGCGCGGATCAAACCGTTCGTATTGCGCGTTGGTCACTTCGTAAACGCCCATATAGAAAGGGCGCGTGATGCGCACCCGGTGGACCGGCCGCTCGTCGTAATCCCCTCGCGCGGGAAGCCAGACGGCGCGCTTGCCGTCCGCCTCGGTGACCTTCAACACCGCATCCGCCAGCTTGGCCTCGTTCCCCATGAGGAAATCGCCCGGTTCAATGCGGACAAACTCCATGCCTATCGAATTGGTAAAACGCTTGCCCGTGGGCGGATCGGCCGCCCCGAGCAAACCGGCTGTTAGTAGAACCGCAAGACAAGTCCTGAATTTCATCTGACCTCCCGTTCAACAAGAGCTTCCGTTCAAATCCGCCGGCTCGGCTTCACCAGCCTAAACTAAGCCCTACATACGGTTTCAACAATCTGGTAGATGCTAAATTGCGGAGCGTTAAACCGCAAGCAGCCATCCTCGACGCGCGCATCGATCGGGGTCATTTCCGCAGTGCCGGAAACCAAGGACTGGGCGCGTTCCACCTTCCACGCGCCGGCGCCGAGCATAATCGAGACCGGAAGGCCGCTAACCGGCGCCGGGTCTTGTTCGGCGGTCATTTCGTAATTCAACAGATGGATGACCAGGCGGATTGCCCTGTTCTGCCGCTTCCGGTAAACCGCTGCGCGCAATCCGGCAAGATCTCGCCGCGTGGTCCACTCCAGTCTGCGGCCAGCCAGACTCTTCACCGCATTTTCGACGGGTTCCGGGCCGGACAGGCGCACCAGTTCCCCTCCCCGCGAGGTCCAGTTCCGGATGACGGAGTCGGCTTCCGGCGGCAGATAGCGCGTATCCGGCATGAGGATGACGCGATACCGGGAAAGCCCTTCCAATGTCAGATCTTCTTCGGTCACCGTATCCCACAGGTAATGGGCGTTGGATAACGCCAGTTTCAGCGGATAGAACTGCTGCATGTGAATCGGGTTCTCAAGCAGCGATTGATTAAAGAAGAAGCACAAACCCACGTGCGCTACCGGTTCCAGGCCCTCGAAGAGTTCATGGCGCTTGGCGGGCAGCTCCCGATACCACCGGCGGAGGCCGGCCTCACCGTAGCCATCCTGGACATATGCGCCGCCGCCGTAGGCCGCAGCTTCCGCGAAAGCCAGTTCGGAAACCGCAGCGCTTTTCTTGCCGTAGGGCAGCACCGCGGGGCGGACGCCGTTAGCCAGCGCGAACTTATATTCGAGTTGAAAGTCGTGATAGTGACCCGGGCCGGTGCGGCCGGGCATGCCATCTTCTTCAAACATCAACCAATTAGTTCCGCGCTTCCATTCGGCCACCACTTTGGCGCTGGTGCGGCGGCCTTCCAAGTGCCGGATGGTGGCCATGGCGCCCCAATTCGGCACCACCAGGAAATCGGGCTTGTAGTCGGCGGCGGCGCGAGCCAGCCGCAACAAGTTTTCGGCGATGCTCCAGGCCCAAAACCGCTGGGTTTCAA
>CAYSBM010000205.1:5911-6278 GCA_964429095.1 uncultured Solibacteraceae bacterium
CACGGTACTCACGGCCGCGGCCCTGCAAGAAGCCATAGCCCAGGGCGTTGATCTCCTCGATTGTCCGGAGCGAGGTGAGGGGGAACTCCTTCTCCAATTCGCCGGGCTTCAGCCGCTTGAGCAGCCAGGCGGCAAAACCCGGCTGCATCTTGGCCCAACTGGTCTTATCCGCGCCGAAGTAGAGCTTCAACTCTTCGACCGAGCCTGTTCCGAAAGCCCGGTTCATCTGATCCTGGCTGTAGCGTTCCGCGAGAAAGCGTTGGAAATTGCGCTGGCATTATTCGCAGTAACAGTGGAGGATATTGTTGTCGACAAAGACACCGTCATCGCCGCAGGCCGCAATCTGCTTGATCACCAACTCCAGATA
>CAYSBM010000206.1:0-6215 GCA_964429095.1 uncultured Solibacteraceae bacterium
CTTGGACCAGGACATCTCGGAAAGGTGGATGAGCCCCTCAACGCCGGGCTCAAGTTCCACGAAGGCGCCGAAATCAGCGACGCGGGTGACCCTGCCGCGCACGCGCGCGCCGGGTTGGTATTTCGCGGCGGCAAGGCTCCAGGGATCGGGAACCAGTTGCTTCATGCCAAGGGAGATACGGCGGTTGGCGCGGTTGATTTTGAGAATCTTGACCTCGACCTCGGCGCCGGGGGTTAGAAAGTCGGAAGGCTTGGCGATGCGGGTCCAGGACATATCGGCGGCATGCAGCAGGCCGTCCACGCCGCCGATATCCACGAAAGCGCCGAAATCGGTGAGGCTGCGGACCGTGCCGCGGACGACGGCGCCCTCCTCCAACTGGTCGAAAGCCTTCTGCCGGGCGGCGGCCTCTTCGGCCTCCAGCACGGCGCGGCGGTCGACCACGACGTCTTCATCCTCGATGTCCAACTTGATGACCTTGCATCGGATGTCCTGGCCGATGAGTTTCTCCAGTTCGGCCGCATCCTTGGCCCCGCTGCGGGAGGCGGGCATGAAAGCCGGCACGCCGACGTCTACACGCAAGCCGCCTTTAATCACCTCGGTCACCACTCCGGCGATTACGAGGCCCTCCTGGAAAGCCTTCTGAAGCGAAGACCAATCCTTGGGCCGCTTTACAGTAATGGTGGAAAGCTGATAATAGCCTTCCGCGGCCCGGCCGGTAACCGCAACCAGAACCTTGTCCCCCACCTGCACAGTCCAATTTCCGGCTGCGTCTTTCAAACCCTCTGGAGAAAGGACGCCCTCCATCTTGCGCCCCACATCCACCACGACGCCGTCGTCGGAAACAGCCACCACTGTCCCTTGCAGCGCCTGAGCCGGCGCAGTTGCATCGGCTTGCTGGGAACGCTCGTATTCAGAAAGAAGGTCGGCGAAGGACGCCGTGTCCTGGGCAGCGCTCCCACCCAGACCCGACCGGTCCGGTGTATTCGAAGAACTCATGGGGTGAATCCCCATTGTGGCATAACTCCGGTTAAGATGGCAGCGTGGAGTTGCGCCGCTGGCTCGCCTTTATTCGCCCCCAGGATTTCGTGTGGCTGCTGCTGTGCACGGGGCTGGCGGCGTTGAGCCCGGAGCGCAATCCTCCGGCGGTGGCGATCCTGTTCACGCTGGCCATCTACCAGGTGGTGGAGTACAAAGTGCCGGGGTTGAACACGCCGCGCGGCGTGATTGCATCCATTCTGGTGAAGCTGGGGTTGGGTTACTTGTTGATCGGCTACACCGGCGGAGTGGCCAGCAGCTACTATCTGATCCTGCTGATTCCGATTCTCTCGGCGGCCACCACGCTGGGAGCCGCGGGCGTCTTTGTGTTTACGCTGCTGGCCTGTGCATCCTATCTTTCCTTCCTGCTCCCGGTGTTTTTCGACTGGGAACGGCTGACCATCGATCCGGATCAGGTCTATGAGCTGGGCTTGCGGTTGGCGTTCCTTAGTGCGGTCGGATATCTCACATACCGGCTGGCCGAGTCGACCAGAGTGGAGGCGCGCAAGCACGAGCAGGCGGCGGCACAGCTGGCGGAAGCCAACCGCAACTTGCGCGCAGCCGAAGCCGCCGTGCGGCGTTCTGAGCGCCTGGCGGCCCTTGGGCAATTGACCGCCGGACTGGCGCACGAACTGCGCAATCCGCTGGGCACCATGCGCGCTTCGGCCGAGATGCTGCAAAGGAACGTGGCCGCGGAAAACGAAGTGGCGCGCGAACTGGCGGGTTTCATCGCGGCCGAAGTCGACCGCACCAACGCCCTCATCACCCGGTTTCTCGAGTTCGCGCGGCCTTTTCACCTGCGGCTGGCCAAGGCCGATCTGACGGATGTGATCGACCGCGCGGTGGCGCAACTGGAGCAGCACAACCCGCCGTTCGATGTGGCGGTTTATAAGAATTATTCACCCGATATCCCGCCTTTCGCCTTCGACGCGGAGCTGATGGAACGAGTGGTGTACAACCTTTTATTGAACGCGGCGCAGGCGTCAGCGGCGGGCGGGACGGTCACGGTAAAAACGCGGCAGGTGGATTCCAGCGTGGAACTGAGCGTGATCGACCGCGGCGCAGGCATCGACGCCACGAACCTGGAGAGCATCTTCAATCCGTTCTTCACGACCAAGCCGGATGGCGTGGGCCTTGGCTTGGCCATCGTCTCCAAGATTGTCGATGAGCACGGTGGAAAGATTGTTGCCGAAAGCCAGCCGGGCCGGGGCAGCATCTTCCGGGTGTTCCTGCCCCTGCGGACGGAAGAAGAGAAATGAAGAAAACCATCCTGATTGTCGAAGACGAGGAGAAACTCCGGCGCGTTATGGAGTTGCAGCTGCGGTCCGCTGGTTTCGATGTAGAGCAGACGGGCACGGCGGAGGAAGGCCTGCGTTTGGCGGAGCGCGCAGACCTGGTTGTCACCGATCTGCGGCTCCCGGGCATCGCCGCGCGGGAGCGATGAGGGTGGTTGCGGCGGCCGAACGCGCAGCTTCCGGTGATCGTCATGACGGCTTACGGCACAGTGGAAAGCGCGGTAGAGGCCATGAAGGCGGGAGCGGTGGACTTTCTGATGAAGCCGTTCTCGCTCGACCATCTGATGACGGTGGTCAACAAAGCTCTCGAACTACGGCAACTACGCGACTAAAAGCGCAAATTGAGCGAGGAACTGGGCTGGCGATATGAAATCGACAATATCATCGGCCGCAGCCCGGCGATGCAGGAGATTTTCGCGACGCTGATGCGGGTGGCTCCGACTCGTGCGACGGTGCTGCTGGCCGGAGAAAGCGGCGTGGGCAAGGATCTGATCGCTCGCGCTTTGCACTTCCATTCCCCCCGGCGCGACCGCCCCTTCGTGAAGATCAACTGCTCGGCAATCCCGGAGAACCTCATGGAGAGCGAACTGTTCGGTTTCGAAAAGGGCGCGTTCACCGGCGCCATCGCCTCCAAGCCGGGAAAGTTCGAGCAAGCCGATACGGGCACGGTATTCTTGGACGAAATTGGAGCCGTCCCACCAGCCACGCAAGTCAAGCTGCTGCGCGTGTTGCAGGAGAGGGAGTTGGAACGGCTGGGCAGCAACAAGACGCGGCGTATCGATGTGCGCGTGATCGCCGCGACCAACCAGGACCTGCGCGCGGCGCTCGAACAAGGCACCTTCCGCGAGGACCTGTATTACCGGCTGAACGTGGTGCCGATGAACATTCCGCCATTGCGGGAGCGCCGCGAAGACATCCCTCCGCTGGCCGAACACTTCGTCAAGAAGTTGGCGCGGGACTCCGGCAGCCGCGTGGAACGTATCACCGAGGCCGCGATCCAAAAACTAATGGAATATCACTGGCCCGGGAATGTGCGCGAGCTGGAAAACGTCATCGAGCGCAGCCTGGTGCTCTGCACCGGCGCGAAGCTTGACGCAGATGACATCAAACTGGACTTGTCGCCGCGGCGGCAGGAGAGAGCGGCCGCGGAGTTTCTTCCCGAAGGGATGACGCTGGAGACTTACGAGCAGGCCCTGATCCGGGAAGCGCTGCGGCGTGCCGGCGGCAACAAGAGCCAAGCCGCGCGCCTGCTCGGTTTAACGCGCAACGCCCTGCGTTACCGGTTGTCGCAAATGGGCATGGAGGCTTAGGTGCTGCTTAGAATCTGCTTGGGGTTCATGTGGGCGGCTTGGACCGCCCCCAGCGGCGACGTGTTTGTCCGCAAACAGATTCCCACCGATGAAGGCCACATATCCTACCAGGTGCGGGCCGGCGAGGGACCAGGGCTGATCCTGATTCCGGGCAGCTTTCACGACAACCGCGAATGGGACGGTTTGTTGCCATACCTGGACGCCAGGCTTCCCCTGCTGTTGGTGGAGCTTCGCGGCCACGGAGAAAGCTGGCCACCCCCAGCCAACGGTTCCATCGAGCAGTTCGCCCGAGACGTCTTGCAGGTGGCCGACGCCCAGAAGTGGGACAAGTTCTATGTAGGCGGGCATAGCATCGGCGGTATGGTGGCGCTGGAGGTGGCCCGGGTGAAGCCGGAGCGGGTCTTGGGCGTCTTATCGCTGGAAGGCTGGACCAACGCCGCCGCCCCTCGCCAAGCGTGGCCCGGCAAAATGAGCAACACGCTTACCTCGGAACTGAAGGCCGCGATAGATGCCGAACGACAGAGGGCGACGGCCAGGTGGACCGAACAGCAGAAACAGAGCTTCGCGTCCTACTGGCGCCGCTGGGACGGCTACGAATTTCTCAAGACCACGAATGTTCCGGTTCTCGAGATTTACGGCGACCGTGGAGACACCCGCCCGGCCCTGGAGCTGTTGAGCATCCCGGATCGCCCAAACATATGGGTGCGCTGGATTGCCGGGGTTTCCCACTGGTTGGTGCACGAAAAGCCGGCCGGCGTGGCGGCGGCCATGAACGAATTCCTGCACCAGACGCGGGCCGCCCGGCACCTCGACCATCCCTCCCTACTGGCCAACCCATTAAAGCTGACCCGCGCAGCGGGACAGAGCAGCCTGGTGTACCGGGGACGCAACGGAGAATCGCAATTTAACCTGCATTCCTAGCTGGCGTTTCACGAAGGTAAGTTTGTTGCAATATGGTCTTCGAGCAATGTGGGCGAAGAGGATCCCAATCAACTGATCCGCTACTCGACCAGCCGCGACGGCCACCGCTGGCAAAGAGCACGCATCCTGGTGGCGGATCCGGACGGCCCCGCCGGGCCGGCGCGCTGGATCGCGCGGGGATTGTTTACCGATAAAGGCAGGTTGTACGCCCTGGGCGCTTACATCGAGAGCGCCGACTACAGCCGGCGCGGCCAGGATACCGTGTGGAAGAACCTGCGGCTGATGCGGTTTGAGTGGGACGGGGGGCGGTGGCGCGAGCGCGGCGCGCTGGCCCGGGATTGCATGAACAACTATCCGCCGGCACGGCTGGAGGACCGCTGGTTGATGGTTTGCCGGGATAGTTGGATGCGGGTCAGCGTGGCAAGTTCGCCGGAGTTGGACGCGGCCGGGTGGCTCCGGCAACCCCTGGACTCTGCGCCGCCTTTCCATCGTATGGAAGAGCCTTCCTGGTATGAAGCGCCGGACGGCACGGTGCACCTGGTGTTGCGCGACAACGCGCGGTCGGGATTTTTGATTCGCGCAGTCAGCCGTGACCGCGGCCGCACTTGGTCCAAACCGGTGCTAACCAACTACCCGGATGCGACCAGCAAGAACTACATTGGGCGGCTCAGCAACGGCTGGTACTACCTGATCAACAATCCGGCCCAGAGGCAGCGGGACCCGCTGGCCATTGCCTTGAGCCGCGATGGGTGGAGCTTCACCCGGCCCATGATCGTGCGTACGGGAGCGGGTCCGCTGCGACACGCGGGCCGCGGCAAACACGCCGGCACCATACAATATCCACATGCCATCGAGCACGGCGGCTCGCTGTGGGTGATCTATTCGGTGAACAAAGAAGATATTGAGATTACCGAAATCCCGGTGGGCGCGCTGGAAGCGGGAGCTATGACGGGAGCTATCAGATGAAGTGTGCGCAGATTGCCCTGGCGTTAGCAGGTTGCGCCGCGCTGGCGGGGGGCAAACAATTTGATGTCGTGGTTTACGGAGGAACTCCGGGCGGAGTTGCGGCGGCGGTAGCCGCAGCCAGACGGGGAGCGGCGGTCGCGTTGATCGAATACCACCGCCACCTCGGCGGCATGTCGGCTAGCGGATTGGGCAAGTCCGACGTCGAAACCCGCGAGGCCATCGGAGGGCTATTCCGGGAATTCGTGGCGCGCGTTCACGATTACTATGTGGCCAAGTACGGCGCCGGCTCGGAAAACGAAAAACTCTGCCGGAACGGCTATTTCTATGAGCCTTCGGTAGCCGAGCGAATGTTCGACCAGATGGTAGAGGCCGAGCCGCGCATCGAGGTCTACCGTTATCACCGCCTTGAGGAAGCCGCGCGCAGCGGCCGACGCGTAGTGGCCATGCGCGCCCGCAACCGCGCCACAGGCGCGGCGGTCGAGTTCCGCGGCCGTGTATTCATTGATGCCAGCTACGAAGGCGACCTGGCAGCAGCCGCGGGGGCGCGCTACCGCGTGGGACGCGAGAGCCGCAGCGAATATAACGAATTGCATGCCGGGGTCGTTTACCAGGATTATGAAACCCGCACGTTCTTGCGTGGCACCACGGGCGAAGGCGACCGCCGCTTACAGGCCTATACGTTCCGCCA
>CAYSBM010000207.1:0-6193 GCA_964429095.1 uncultured Solibacteraceae bacterium
AGGGCCATCAGGAGCAGGCTGAAGGTGTAAAACTCGGTGTGAGCCCGGCTAACGTACCAGACGATCGGGGATGACAACAAAAAGGCCACTTGGATAGCGACACCCGTGGCGCCGAACTGTCGCACAATCAAGAGAGCGCTCAGGGCGAACAGAACGGTGTGGAAACAGAGGAAGGCATACAGCGGACTTATATAAACGGCCTTACACACGGGAAGGAAAAAACTTACGAAAAGAGAATAAAGCCAGAAGTGGGGGGAGTCGTAATGGCGCCCATCGGGGCTGTACATGTGCTCCAGGCGGATGACTTCCGGGTGAGTACGGGCTATCGACAGATTCGCGGCGTCGGCCGCCCGGACCCACGGTGTGCCGCGCTCCGCCCAGTTGCTGGCCATCAGGAAGTATTCCCAGCCGTCTCCTCGCAGCCTGGGCGGGTCTTCTGCAAGCCCAACGAGCAGGAAAATTGAAAGGGCCGCTGCGACGGCGCCAAGCCGCTTTGCCGTGCAAGCCGAAGCTAGTGGGGGCGCCCCTAGGTCAGAAGGGGAGGCGGCTACCACCCTGGACAAGAACCTTGCTAGTCCGTTTGTATCCATTTGTGTTGAAATAACGGTCTCATGCCAACGGCGCATCCAGCGTCCCGAAGCCCGAGCTTCTCAGCGCTGTTCTGAGCGGGAGAGAAGCTTCTCATGGCTTGCTGACGCTCTTGAGCACTGCCCGCATGTCACGATACAAGTCCATCGCTTTCCTGGCAAACACCTGCGGCGGGACGCTGGGCTCACCACCATATCGTTCCCGAAATCGTATGGGAACGTAGCCATGGCGAATTGTCTTATCCTTCTTCAGCAGAATCGCCAGACCTACGTTCGCCAGATAGAAGTCAGCCGGCAACATGTTCACAGTTGCACTGACTGCGCGCGTGCGCATAAGACGGTACGGCACATTGGCATCCGGACAGAACACCTTAAACAAGAAAAGGATGAAAATTCTGAGCACCATGCTGACAACAAGACGGAAAATACCATCATCCCGCCGCGTGCGAACTCCATATATGACATCGTATTGTTCGCGCACCTTCCACAAACGGAAAAAGTACTGGGGATCACACTGGCCGTCGGAATCCAGCTGAAAAATGTAGCGCGCACCCATTCGGGCGGCTATCCGGTATCCCTCAAGGCAACTCTGGCCATGTCCTCGGTTGACCTGGTCGTGTATGATGAAGCGTTCGCCAAGGGCTTGTCTGAGTTGCTGAAGCACTCGTAATGAGTTGTCCGTCGAGCCATCGTTGATGGCCAAGAAAACAAAATCCTCAGTCCAGTTCTCAACCTCGCGGAACCATTCATCTACAACCTTGCGCACTGACGCCTCCTCGTTGTAAACCGGCATCACGAGTGCAAGTTCGACTGTTTCCTCCACCTGTGGATCCTCCACCAACACCACGCATGTCACAGCTCCTCCTTCGGAGATGCGTGGGACTCAGACACTCATTCATCCAGGCATGTTAATGGTTTGACCAGTTGCTTCAAATGCGAATGGTATCATGAAGTCTAAACTCGGGGGCATGTGCAGGTAATTGGCGGCATCAGGCCAGGTTCAACAAGGCGCTCAAATTGATGAAGATTGATTATCTTGTAGTTGGCTCTGGTTTGACGGGATCCGTGATCGCCAGGCGGCTGGCCGATGCGGGGCGGCAAGTGCTGGTGGTCGATCGCAGGGCTGAACCCGGAGGGAACGTGCACGATCATGTGCATCCTTCCGGGATCCGAATACACACCTATGGTCCACATTATTTCCGTACGAATTCAGATCGCATCTGGGAGTTTGTGACTTCCTTTGGGGAGTTTTATCGTTTCGAGGCCGTCCTTAAGACCACTGTTAGCACCGGCGAAGAGGATTGGCCGGTTTCTGAGAGCTACATTAAACGCGTGACCGGCGGTGGCTGGCAACCGGAGTGCAAAGGCCAGGCGGCAAATTTTGAAGATGCCTGCCTGGCTATGATGCCGCGGGTGATTTATGAGGAGTTTGTGAAGGGATACACGGAGAAGCAATGGGGTGCGCCGGCTACATCTTTGGCTGCGCACTTGGCCGGGCGTTTCGAAGTGAATCCGGCCGGAGAAATCCGGCTCAAGCGCCATCGTTATCAAGGATTGCCATTAAGAGGCTACGCAAACTGGATGGTTCAGATGCTGAAGGGCATTCCTGTGCTGCTGAACTTCGACTACCTGCAAAATCGGCACCTGTTCATTCCTCGCAAGAAACTAATCTTTACCGGCCCGATCGATGAGTATTACGGCTTTGACCTTGGCAAGCTTGCCTACCGCGGCCAGAAGAGAATTCACAGCTATGTCAGCGGCGTAGATTTCGTTCTGCCGGCTTGTCAAGTGAACAACCCGTTGCTCTCCAATGGACCACACATTCGCACTTTGGAATGGAAGAGGATGATGCCTCCCGAATACGCTAAATCCATCCGGGGTACCGTACTGACACAGGAAATCCCTGAGGCGCCTCAAGATCCCGATCGGTACGAATACCCTTTCCCGGACGACGCCAATGCGGCTTTGTACCGCCGATATCGAGAGCGCGCAAGAGAAACGCCTGGTTTGTTGATCTGTGGGCGGCTGGGTGAGTACCGATACTACGACATGGATCAAGCCATTGCCCGCGCCATGACTCTTGCTGAACGCCTCTTGGAAGAATAGGGAGCTATCTATAGCCCCCCTACCTCACCACCACGTTCGCAGCTTTTGAGGCTACCCCGTTCACGGTGATCACCACCGGTTGCAGGCCGGTTCCAGCGTCCGGGGGCACCTCTACGTTCAACTGGTAAAGACCCACGTTGTACGGCGCCAGGCCATGGAAGGTAACTCTGGCAGGCTTGCCGCCGATGGTTACCTCCGGTTTCGCTTTGGTCCACACCAGCGGTTGAGCCGGGGCGGGTTCTCCGGTCGCGGGCCGGTTGGCTTCCTCCACCGGCCCCAGGCCGTTGGCGTACAACTGCCCCCCGCGGCCTCGCGCCCCGGCGTTCGGGGCGGGGGCCAGCGGGTAGTACTCCTCGAGAGCCGCCGCCCGAAGCCTGTTGGTCCGCGGCTCGGTGCATTCGAAGCAGGCCGGCGAATAGTCGTTCACCGGGACCGTGTAGAGCGCGCTGGAGAGGTTACCGAAGCTGACCTTCATCTGCGCGGAAGTCAATCCCTGAAGCTCCCAGGGAATTTGCACGTTCACCTGGTTAGGGCTGACAAAGTGGAGGCGGCCGGGAACGCTCAGCGAACGCGAAGGCACATCGAAGCTGACGCTGACCTGCGCCAAAGACAGCGGCAGGTAGGGTGTCGTGAACACGCGCGTCGAATCGCTCAAATCCGAACCATAGATGGAAATATACGAACCGGGCGCGAGTCCCTGGCCCACGGCGCCGCTGGCGGCGTTCACCACCCCGTCGGTGAGGATGGCCGGGCGGTTGCGTGCACGGCCGTAAAGCGCCAGCGTCATGCCGCCCGCTTCGACGCTATACTCCTGCTCGCCCACCAGCGGGCCAGGCCGCGCGTTGGCGGCGGCAATCCCGTACACGTCGGTCTTCTCGTCAGCCGCCGTGATCCTGCCGCCGCCGCGCACGGCGCGGAAACGCACGGGCACGTTTTGGACCGGCGCGCCGTACCGGTCCACCACTTTGTACACAAACAGTTGATCGTAGTCGCCGCCGCCTGGCACGTCCAAGAAGCCGTCGCCATTGAGCGGGATCAAGTCGTAAGGAATGCCGTCGCTCACGATATACAGGTAGGGAATGTGCAAGACCGACGGCCCGCCCTTCACCGCAACAAAGCCTTCGTAAGCGCCGGGCGCGGGAAACGAACCCTCCAGCCGCACGGCTACGGTGGCCTTGGCGCCGGCGGCCAGCGCCAGCGAGGATTTCTCCAGGGTGACACGCGCCCGCGTGTCGGAGGAAAACGGCTGCACCTCAAGCGTCAGGTTCACGGGTCCACCGGTGGGGTTGGAGAACTCCAGCACCACCGGGTTGGGCAGCGTGGACCCGGAAAGCACGCCGAAGGAAACCGTTGCCGGATTCACCGTGACGTTCGCCTTCACGGCTTCCGCCGCGTTCAGCTTGCCGGCGCCCGAGGAAACCAGAGGCGCAGGTGACCAGCCGCCGTCCAGATACTCGTCGATCACGTCGTCGGCAGTGTTCACCACCAGGGATTTCAACTGGGCGGCGGTCAAACTGGCGTTTTTCTGTTTGGCCAAGGCGGCGGCGCCTGCCGCCATGGGTGCGGCGAAACTGGTTCCAGCGGCTACGGTGAAACCGGTGGCGTCCCAGAGCTCGCCGTTGGGGTCGTAGCTCTGCGTGGCCAGATAGAGATCCGTTCCCACGGCCGACACCTCCGGCTTGAGCGCGCCGGTTCCAATAGCAGGGCCGCGGCTGGTGAAATCCGCCGTGGTGTCATACTCGGCGTTTAGAGGGAAAAGCGAGGGATCCAGCGTGACCGGGCGCTCCGGATTGGACGCCAGGAAACTCTTCAGATTCTTGCCGTCGGTGTTGCCGATGAAAGCCAGCGGGATGCCCGTGTTCTCCAGGCTGCCCGGATAAAACAAGCCATCCAGGTTGTCAAGCTGGTACATCACCACGCCCACAGCCCCGGCGGCTTGCGCGTTGTTCACCTTGTCGGCGAAAGCGCAGACGCCGCGCTGAACCAGGGCGATGGCGCCCGCGAGCGAGCCGCTGGGCAAGGCGGCGCAGGCGGTCCCGTCGTTTTGCAGCTTGGTCACGTCGCGCAAAGGCGCGGTCATCGGAGCGGCTAGGCGGGGTCCGTTGCCGAACAGAGCGGGAATCTTCTTAAGCCCTTGCGGCGCGTCATTGCCGGTGACCTGCACGCTGGCAAAATACATATGGGAATTCGTCGTAGCGCCCACGGTCAGAGCCGATGGGGCCGTGCCGGGGCTGTTGATGGTGTTGCGCGAAGGGAAGCGATAGCCATCCGCGCCGCTGTTGCCGGCCGGAACCACCACCAGCATGCCCTGGCGCACGGCGCGCTCCACTGCATCCGCCAGAATGTCGCACGGCCCGATGCTACAACTGGGCGGCTGGTCGAGCGGACCGTAAAACGCGGGCCATCCGTAAGACAGAACCACCAGATCCATGCCGTCGCGGTAGGCGTCCTCCAGGGCGGCGATGATCACGTCCTCATAAGGATAATCATTCACGCCGGGAGAACCGGTGACTTTGTAATTTCCCAGAAACGCCTTCGGCGCCACGCCCACAATGCCCGCCGCCGGTCCGCTTACGTTGTTGCCAGCCACCACCATAGCCACCGCCGTGCCGTGGCCTTGGCGGTCGCGCGGAGAAAGGTCGTCGGGTCGCGACCATAAAGGATTTTCCGAATAAGTGAGCATGGAAACGTAGCTGAGCGCCACGATCACCTTGTTGTTGGTGTAGCGGCAGTCCTCGCCACTGCACTTCGGGTATCCGGGGGGAGGCGTCAGACTGCTATCGAGCAACGCCGGGTGCTTCTGAGCAATGCCGGTATCAATGATGCCGATTTTCACGCCGGCCCCCGCGTTGCCCATTCCGCCCACCGCGTTCCAGGCCGCCGGGACGTTTACCAGGCCGATGGCCGCATCCAGCAAGCGGCGCAGCCGGCGCAAGGGGATTACCTGCCGCACGCCCGGCAGAGAGCGAAGTTCGGCGGCTCTGTCCGGCGCGGCTTCCACAAAGACGGCGTTGAGGAGCGTCTGCGCCGCTCCGGTCACCGGAATGCGTCGCTCGGCCAGGGCCTCGCGCAGGCTGCGCTGCGCGGATGCGGCGCGGGCGGCCGTGGAAGTCTCCACCCCCATGCGGCTGGAGGCCGGCGTAGCGGTTGCTTCATTGAGAATCAGAGCCCAACGTCTGGTGGGGGGATTGTCTCGCACAGAGGCCGCCACACAAAGGGCTGCCAGAAGCAAACTGAAGATCACCCGCATAACCATCCGGACGCCCGCGCCATGCGGGGCGTTACACCCATTGCGTTCATGAGATGCCACATCCAAACCATAGCAAATCAGTCGAGGGGAAACCGGCCGCGCTCTAGGACAGGTGCCGGACCACGCTATCGGCCACCCGCGCCACGGCCGACATCATCTTCACGTCGTGCACGCGCACCAGGAGTGCTCCGCCGAAGCTGGCGGCGGTGACGGCGGCGGCGGGGGCGCAGTCGGGCGCGTCGGCGGATCG
>CAYSBM010000208.1:0-5067 GCA_964429095.1 uncultured Solibacteraceae bacterium
AGACCGACAAGAAAATCATCACCATCGAGGACCCGGTCGAGTACCAGATGGACGGCATCAACCAGATCCACGTGAACCCGCAGATCGGGCTGACCTTCGCCAGCGGGTTGCGCCACATCGTGCGCCAGGATCCGGACGTGATCATGGTGGGGGAAATCCGCGACCGCGAAACGGCCGACATCGCCATTCGCGCCGCTCTCACCGGACATTTGGTGTTCTCCACGCTGCATACCAACGACGCGCCCAGCGCCATTACCCGGCTCGCCGACATGGGAGTGGAAAACTACTTGATCACCTCCTCGCTTACGGCGGTGCTGGCGCAGCGGCTGGTGCGCGTCATCTGCCGCCACTGCAAAATCCCCGCCGGCGAGCGCATGACCCCGTTCGGCGAGCGCATCCCGACCTTCGGGGGCGCCGGCTGCGAGCGCTGCTTCGGCTCCGGATTCAGCGGGCGCATCGGTATTTTCGAACTTATGGAGCTGGACGACGAGATCCGCAAGCTCATCATGGAGAATGCCGACGCCGCCGCGATCACCGCCGCCGCCCGCCGCAACGGCATGCGCAACCTACGCGAAGACGGCTGGCTGAAAGTGCGCGAGGGCGTGACAACGCCCGAGGAAGTGATGCGGGTTACGCAGGAATTCTGATGGCGAGCTATTACTTCAAGGCGGTGACTTCCGGGGGCGCCGTCCGCACCGGTGTGCTGGCGGCGGAAACCGAAACACACGCGGCTAAGGAGTTGCGCCGCCAGGGGCTGATCCCCGTCTACATCGGGCTGGAACCGAAAAAGCGGTTCGAGATCCAGTTGCCCAAGCTGGTGCGCGGCAAGCGGCGCGACGTACTGTTTTTCACGCAGGAGTTGTCCACTCTGCTTAATGCCGGCGTGCCTCTGGACCGTGCGCTATCCATCACCAGCGAGCTCACCGAGCACGCCAGTTTCCGTTCGGTGGTGCTCGATGTCCTCCGGGTGCTGAAGAGCGGCAAGAGCCTGGCCGAAAGCCTGGCCGCCCACCCCGATTATTTCCCCGAACTGTTTGTGAATATGGTGCGTGCCGGCGAAGCCAGCGGTTCGTTGGGAGTGGTTTTTGAACGCCTGGCCGAATTCGAACGCAGCCGGGATGAACTGCGCAGCTACATTGTCAGTTCGATGGTTTATCCGGCGCTGCTTACCGTGGTCGGCATTGCGTCCATTGTGGTTCTGATGACCTTCGTTGTGCCGCGGTTTGCGGCCATTTTCGAAGAATCGCGCATGCGCATGCCGCTGCCGACCAAGATCCTGGTCGAGTCCAGCCGCGCGGTTCAACGCTACGGCTGGGTGGCGCTGGCCGCGGCGGCGGCGGCAGCGGCGGCTCTGGGCTCCTATATCCGCACGGCGGCTGGCCGGATGTGGTGGGACACGCTGCGCTTGCGGGTTCCCTTGCTGGGCCAGGCATTGCGCAAGGCCGAAACGGCGCGGTTCGCCCGCGCCATGGCCACCCTGGTGGCCAACAGCGTCCCGCTGGTGCAGTCCATCGGCATTGCCGGCGCCATTCTCAACAACAAGCGCATCGCCCGTTCGCTTGAAGTGGTTTCGCAAGGCGTCAAACGCGGGGAGGGCATCGCCAATCCCCTCCGGCGCGCCGGGGAGTTCCCGCCGCTGGCCGCGCACCTGCTCAGCGTGGGCGAGGAAACCGGACGGTTGGACCAAATGTTCGCCCGCATGGCCGAAATCTACGAGGCGGATACCCGCGCCTCCATCAAGCGCTTCACATCCTTGTTTGAACCGCTGCTCATCCTGGTGATGGGCGTGGTGGTCGGGGCGTTTATCCTAAGTATGTTGCTGGCGATCACCAGCATCAACGAAGTGGCGGTGTGACATATGAACAGGAAACGAAAACAGAGACGGCAAGCCGGTGTAACGCTGATTGAAATGCTGGTGGTGGTGACCATCATTGCGCTTTTTGCGGCGCTGGTGGCGCCCAGTATGTTCAAGCAGACCGACAAGGCGCGCGTAACCGCGGCACGGGTCCAGCTCCGCAATTTTGTGGGCGCTTTGGGACAGTACAAGTTGGACGTCGGGGTCTTCCCCACCACCGAGCAGGGTTTGCAAGCTCTGCGCACGGCGCCCGCGGGCGTGCAGAACTGGCAGGGGCCGTACCTGCCGCAGGAGGTGCCTTTGGACCCCTGGGGCCATCCTTACATCTATAAGTATCCGGGCGAGCACGGCGACGAGCCCGACATCATCTCGCTGGGCGCCGACGGCCAAACCGGCGGCGAGGGCATCAACGCGGACATTGTGAGCTGGAAGAGCCAATAGTGCTTGCACGATCCAACCCGGCCGCGCGCCGGCGCGGCGTGACCTTATTGGAGATGTTGATTGTGGGGGCGCTGCTGGCGTTGCTGGCAGGCATCACTTATCCTTCGGTGGCGGCGGGAATTGATTCGCTGCGTCTGAATACGGCGGCCGATTCCATCGCCAGCTTTCTGAACGCGGCGTTGAATCATGCCGGGAGCCGGCGCGTGCCTGTCATGGTGGAAATCTCCCGCGACGGCAATTTCCTCCGCTTGAGCTCCACCGAAGCGGGCTGGACGCGGAGGCTGGAAATGCCGCAGGGCGTCGAAGTGGAGAACGTCCAGCCCGCCCCGCCCGCGCCGCCGGGATACGAGAACCGGCTCTTCCGGCTCTTGGTTTATCCCGGCGCTTCGCCTCCCGGCGTGGCGGTGTCCATCGTGAACCGGCGCGGCGCCAGACGGATCATTCGCCTGGATCCGGCCACTGGGGCACCGGAAATAGAACGGGCGGTGGAGCCATGAACCGGCGCGGATTCACCCTGTTGGAGGTCATGGTGGCCGGCTCGATCATGGCCATCGCCGTGGTGAGCCTGCTGGCCTCCATCAGCACTTCCGTGAACGGCGCCGCCCGGCTTACCGAATACGACCGGGCCGCGCTGGTGGCGCGCCGCAAGATGGACGAGTTGATCGTGGACCCCCAGTTGCGCCCTGGCGCGCGGCTCGCTGGAGTTCTGGATCGCGGCCAATCCGGTGGCCTCCAGGGCGGCTGGTCGGCGCGCGCTTCGGTCTTTGAAGCGCCTCCGGAGGCTGGGCCGGGCACGCCGTATCTGATGCGCATTGAGCTGGAAGTTTGGTGGGAGCGCGGCGAACAGAAGAGGACTTTCACGCTGGAAGCGTACCGGCGAGGTGTTTTGAGGCCCGGCGATGGGGTGGGAGTTCCCGTCTTATGAAACCGCGTGGCGAAAGCGGCTTGACCCTGATGGAGGTGCTGATCGCCGTCTCGCTGGTGAGCCTATTGTCGGTTGGCATGCTGATGTCGATCCGCGTGGGCTTGAACGCCATGGGGAAGACCAACCAGAAATTTATGGCCACGCGCCGCATGCTGGGAGCGCAACGCATTCTCGAACAGCAGGTAATGGGATTGATGCCGGTGAAGGCGCTTTGCGGGGCGGCGGCCGGCGGGCCCGGCGTTCTGGTGGCTTTCTTTCAGGGAGAGCCGCAGACCATGCGCTTTGCCAGCAGTTATTCGATCCAGGAGGCGGCGCGGGGCTACCCGCGCATCCTGGAATTCCAGGTGATTCCGGCCGATCGCCTTCCGGGCGTGCGGCTGATCGTCAACGAGTCCCTTTACAGTGGTCCTCTGGCGGCTGGAGCCGCCTGTCTGGGGATGAGCCCGGATCCGCTAGCCGGCGGGCAGGTCCCGCTGTTCAGTCCCGTACAGACGGGAGTTTACTCGTTCGTCCTGGCCGACCGGCTGAGCTACTGCCGCTTTTTTTACCTGGAGCAGGCGCCGGAGCCGGAGGCCGGCCGCTGGACTCCACGCTGGGTGCGCCCGAAACTTCCTCAAGCCATTCGCATCGAGATGGCGCCGCTCGAAGAGGACCCTTCGAAGATACAACCGATGACGGTGACGCTGCCGTTGCATGTGAACCGTGATGTGCTGGCCAACTACAACCGCTAAAGGCCGCCGCGCGGGTAGCGCGCTGCTCGCCGTGCTTTGGCTGGCGGCCGCCCTGGCCGCCATCGCCTTCGCAGTGGCCAATTCCGTGCGCACGGAGAGTGAGCGCGCCTCTACGCATACCGAAGGCGTGCGGGCCTATTTCCTGGCGGCCGGCGCCGTGGACCGGGCGCTGCTCTATATGCTCTGGGGTGGTGGGTTGCGGAACCCGGACGGAAGCCCGCGCTACTATGCGCCGCCGATGACGCATCTACGCTTTGCCTTTCCGGCCGGAGAAGCGGTGGTGGAAATCATCCCCGAAAGCGCCAAAATGAACGTCAACGCCTCGCCGCCCGAGGACTTGTTGCGCCTGATGCTGGCGGCCGGCGCCCCGCCGGAGCAGGCTCAAACCATCGTGCAGGCGATCGTGGACTGGCGCACGCCCGCGCCTTCGGGCCTGCCCACGTTGCTCGACCAGTATTATCTTTCGCTCAAACCGTCTTTTCGCGCACGCCATGCGTCCTTTGAAGAGATTGAAGAATTGTTACTGGTGAGAGGCATGACCGCGGAATTGTTCTACGGTGGCTACCATCCCGAGCCCGGCGGACGCCTGATCCCGCACGGCGGCCTGCGCGACTGCTTGTCGGTTTACGGCGCGACCGGCCAGTTCGACGTCAACACGGCCGATCCGGTATTGCTTGCGGCCGTCGGGCTCTCTCCTTCACAAGTGGCTGCCGTGGTCGAGGCCCGAACGCGGATGCCTTTCCGGGATACGCAACAGTTGGCTATGCTCGGCCCGGCTGCGGCGCGGCTGCGGGTGGGCGGCGATACCTTCTATACCCTTCGGGCCACGGCCCAGCCCCGCCTGAGCGGCGGGCAGTTGTCCGGCACGCGGCGGTCGGTGGCGGCGTTGTTGAAATTCCTTCCTCGCGAGTACGCGGACCGCTATCACATCTTACGGTGGTACGACGACGTATGGGTTCGTTGAAGCGCACGGGCCCCGGCCGCTGGCTGACAGCCGGCACGGGAGTGGGAATTGAAATTCAGGGCGAGGACTTGCGGGTGGCGGTGGTGCGCGTCCGCCCGTGGGGCGCCGAAGTTCTGGCGGCGGCGGTGATTGCGCGCTTCCGCTCGCGCCC
>CAYSBM010000208.1:5077-6164 GCA_964429095.1 uncultured Solibacteraceae bacterium
CCCGGCGGCCGAATGGGGCGCCGAGTACGCGGATGGGCTCAAAGCCGCCGGCGCCTCGCACCTGGCGGCATGGGTCCTGCTGCCAAGAGGCGAGCTGGTGGCCCGCAACTTGTCTCTGCCCGGCGTGGAGGCCGGCGACCTGATGAGTGCGGTCCGCTATCAGATCGATTCCTTGCACCCCTACCCGGAAGAGGACGTCCTCTGGGACGCTGCCCGTCTGCACGGCTCCAGTTGTTTACTGGCGGTTGTCTGCCAGCGCGCCATCGCCGAGCATTACGCCGAACTGTTCGCCGAAGCCGGCATCAAGATTTCCGGGTTCACCTTCTCGGCTGCTGCGCTGCATGCCGCTTCGCGTTTGCTGGCCCAGCCTGACCCGGCGGGTCTGATCGCGGTGGATGCGCGCGGCCGGGAAGTGGAAGTCTATGGGGAGAGCCCCTCCCAACCCGCATTTTCGGCTCTTTTTGACGCCTCACCGGAAAAGGCGGCGGCGCTGGCGGCGGCGCAGTTGCGTTTGGCGCCTGATGCGGAGCCGCTGAGTTTCGCCGCACTTCTGCCCGAACCGCGGCGCGCCCCGGAGGGATTCTCCGTTGAAACCTGGGCTTTGGCCTATGCGGCGGCGCTGGCCGCCGCCTGCCCCCGCCAGGCGTTGAAGATCAACCTCTTGCCCGCCCCACTGCGCAGCGCTTCCAGCCGCGCCATGTACGTCCCCACGGCCGTGCTGGCCGGCGTGCTGCTGGTCTTGCTGGCGACTCTGCTGGTCCAGTCGCTACTTGCTGAACGGCGCTACCTGGCGGCGGTGGAGGCCGAGATCGGTCGTCTGGAGCCGCTGGTAAAGCGCGCACAGGCGGCCGAAAAAACGGCCGCCGGGGCCCGCGAGCGGGTAATCCAGCTCGACGGGTTTCGCAACCGCTCCAAGAATGATCTGGACGCCCTCTTGGAACTGACCCGCCTGATGGCGCCGCCTGTCTGGGTGGAAGGCCTGGAAATGACGCGCGAAACGCTGAATTTGAGCGGGGAGGCCGATCAGGCCGCCGGGTTGCTGAAAACGCTGGATCAATCCAAGTTCTTCCGAAATTCCGAATTCACG
>CAYSBM010000209.1:0-1406 GCA_964429095.1 uncultured Solibacteraceae bacterium
TCTTGGTAACGCCCAGCTCGGTCAAGAGCAAAGCCACCGGCTTGGACGTCATCGAAGTACCGCGGTCAGCTGGGATGGCGGACTTGATCGCGGCACTCGAGGACCTCGCTGGCCTGCTGGAGGATGCGGTACATCGTGCGGACGGAGCAAAGATAGGTACCCTCGTCCACAAGGGTGCGAAGGCCTCAGCCGGGCGTTTTCTTTCCGCAGGCGCTGGCTTTCGTCCGCCAGCTGGTTGGCCGTGGATTTGCGGCCGCGTTTTTGGGGGCCAAGGCATCCAGTTCGCCTTGCTCCTTCTGCCTCCGCCAAGCCGTCAGATGAGACGAACAAAGCCTCTCGCGACGCAGCAGGGCGCCGATGGCGCCGTCGTCGCGACAGGCCTCGGCCTGGGCCACGATCGAGCGCTGGTACTCGGCTGTGAACTGGCGGCGCTTGGGTTTCTCCGGAACCTCCGGGTTGGGGATGAGGACCGGCGCGGCGCCGCCAACTCCGCCTGTTTAGCCGGCAACTGCTTAAGATTCGATTTGAGCACCGAATGTGAATTCTTTCTCCGCCCTCTCCAGGAATTGACGGCGGCGAAGATGTCTCAGTCATATTGGCACAGAGGGTGTGGCGGGTGTGGTACCTGCTCTGCGCTTCTCCGAAGGCATCGTTCTCGGCATGAGGCTGCTCCCTGATCAAGGCCCTCAGTTCCTGAGAGACGATTCTCAGTGTGAGAACCGCTTCCTCGGCTTGGAATCCTCACCGCGGTGTGTTGTCCAGCACGCCGTGCTGAAAGGCTTTTCGTGTGAAACATTCGGGCTAATACAACACCCTAGAGCTGAGCGGATTCCATCTCAGCGCAGTGATGCCTTGTTTTTTCGACCTTCTACCTTTACTACCACTTCAACCGCATCGCCAACTGGAAGCGGAGCGGGGGCATGACTCCCTACGATCTGCCGCTCAACGGACAGCCGCCTTTTGTCTGACTGCGGCGACGTCAATGGTGATAGAGACCTCCTCGCTCACCGCAACGCCCCCGGACTCCAGAACCTTGTTCCAGGTAAGTCCCCAATCTTTCCGGTTGAGTTTCGCCGTGGCGGTGGCCCCGAGGCGCGCATTACCGCCAAGATCGGTAATTTCCGGCGTCGGTCCATCAATCTGCAAGACCACATCGCGTGTTACCCCGTGCATGGTGAGGGCCCCCTCGACATAGAGCGCACTTCCCTGCTTCCAGGCGCGCTTGCTCTGGAAAGTGATAGTGGGGTATTTGGCCGTGTCGAAGAAATCCGGCGAGCGCAAGTGCGCGTCGCGCTTCTCATTTCCTGTGTCGATGGAGGCGGCGTCGATGGTAGCCTGGATCTTGATTGCGGTGGGATTGGCTGGGTCGTAAACCACGGTTCCGGCCAATTTTGTAAACTGTCCTC
>CAYSBM010000209.1:1416-3561 GCA_964429095.1 uncultured Solibacteraceae bacterium
TGGCGACCATCATGTGGCGCACGCTGAACTGCGCCGACGAATGGGCCGGATCAATGATGTAAACCGTCTGTCCAAAAACCGTGCCGGCCAGAACCATCAGGCCAACCATGATGCTTTTCAATGCTGTACGTGGGAATCCTTGCATACTCGCTCCTGTTGCTTTGGATGAAGATCCCAGCCGCTGCGAACCAAGAATTCAGACGCGGCTCATCTTGCGCGCTACCAGCAGCGCCAGTTCCAGGGCCTGTTCGTAGTTGAGCCGGGGGTCCACTTCGGACTCATAGGCGCGGTTCAAGTCGGCTTCCTCCAGGCCTCGGGCGCCGCCGGTGCACTCAGTCACATCCTCGCCGGTTAACTCGAAGTGCACGCCGCCCAAGCGGCTTCCGCAGGCGGCGTGTATGTCGAAAGCCTGTTCGAGTTCGGCCAGAATGTCGGTGAAACTCCGCGTCTTAACCCCGCTGGCGGTAAGCCGGGTATTTCCGTGCATGGGATCGCAACACCATAGCAGGCGGCGCCCGCTCCGGCGCGCTACATCGAGGAGCTCTGGCAGGCAGCTGGAAATGCGGGCGGCGCCGAAACGGTGGATCAGCGTGAGCCGGCCGGGCTCGCCGTGCGGGTCCAGCGTCTCAATGAGCCTGCCAAGTTGCTCCGGCGAGGTGGACGGACCAATCTTCACCCCGATGGGGTTGGCGAAGCCGCTAACGTAGTCGACATGGGCCCCATCCACATCCGCCGTAAGCATGCCGATCCAGGGGAAGTGCGTCGAAAGGTTGTAATAACGGCCATCTTGCGCGGCTTTGGTTTGCGCGGTTTCATATTCCAGATGCAGCCCTTCGTGACTGGTGAAGAAGTCCACGCGTTGAACTTCTTCGGCATGGATTCCGAGCACGTTTTCAAAGAAGCGCAGCGAGCCGGAAATGCTATCCAGCACGCGGCGGTATTCGCCCGCCAGTGGCGAATGACGCACCCACTCCAGGTCCCAATATTCGGGATGGTGCAAATCGGCAAAGCCGCCCTTAACTAGCGCCCGGATGAAATTGAGGGTGAGCGCGGCGCGGCCGTAAGCGCGCAGCAGAAGCTGCGGGTCCGGGGTGCGCGCCTCCAGGGTAAACTCCGGGCGGTTAATCATGTCGCCGCGGTAAACCGGAAGCGTCAGGCCATTGCGTGTCTCAAACTGCTCGGAACGAGGCTTGGCGTACTGGCCCGCGATGCGCCCCACGCGGATGACGGGCCGCTGGCTGCCATGCACCAACACCACGCTCATCTGCAAAAGGATCTTGAGCTTATCGGTGATGCGCTGGGGGACACAATCGCGGAAACGTTCCGCGCAATCGCCGCCTTGCAGCAGGAAACGGCGCCCCTGGGCCGCCTCAGCCAGTTGAACTTTAAGCGCCTCTATCTCTCCCGGCGTAACAAGCCCGGGCATGGCGGACAATTCGCCGGCCGCCGCGGCGAGCGCTTCCGGGTCCGGATAATCCGGCTGTTGAGAAGCGGTTCTGGACCGCCAGGACTCAGGCGACCAAGTCTGCATGGGAACTCATCATTTTCGCAGATCCGCGCCGGCCGCCGCGCGGCGTATAATCGGAGTCTCTTGCTTGGTGGTTCTCATTATGTTCCTCGCCCTGCTTGTCACGCTCGCAATGATTTTCGGCACGCAGCCTGCGGCCGGCCAAGCCCGCTCCTATTGCGCGGCGCACCGCGGCGACTCCCGGCACGCGCCTGAAAACACGCTGCCCGCCCTGATCTCAGCCGCCGCCAAGGGCGCGCGCATGATCGAATTCGACGTGCAACTTTCGCGCGACGGCCAGTTGATGTTGATGCACGACGCCACCGTGAATCGCACCACCGACGGGCAGGGCAAGGTGAGCGACTTAAGTTTCCAGCAACTGCGGGCGCTGGATGCCGGAGCATGGTTTGCTCCCCGGTTTGCAAAGACGCGTATTCCGACGCTCGGCGAAGCGCTGAAGGCTATTCCGCGCGGCATACTATGCAATGTGCACCTGAAAGACGCACCCGGCGTGGCTGCCGCCGCCGCGCGCAATATCGCCGCTTTGGGACGAATCGAGGATTGCTTGCTGGCATGCACCTCTGCGCAAGCGGCCGAGGCGAAAGCGGTGGAGCCGCGTCTGCGCATCTGCAATATGA
>CAYSBM010000209.1:3571-6162 GCA_964429095.1 uncultured Solibacteraceae bacterium
CCTATGCCCGCCGCACCATTGAATTGGGGGCCGAGTTTATCCAACTGCTGGGACCGCTCGATGGCCTAGGTGAGGCCGTAGGCATGCTTCACCGCCACAACGTAAAGGTCAACTATTTCAGCGCGCAGGAGCCGGCTGTAATCCGCAAGTTGGCCGCCGCAGGCGTCGACTACATCCTTACCGACGACTTGGATCTCTGCACGAGCACTCTCATGGAGTATTACGGCCGGGGCGGGACGCCACGCCCGTGATGGCGCGCAGCCGTCCGCCATACTCCCGCGCCTTGGCTTTGACGCGCGCCTCATCGAAGCTCAATAACCGCCGGTTGCGCACGATCAGCCGGCCGTTCACCATAACGTCGGACACGTCGCTGGCTTTCAAGGCGTAAACCAACTGCGAGTAAATGTTATAAAGCGGCACGGCGTGCGGCGCGTCCAGCCGCACGGTGATAAAATCCGCCCGCTTGCCGGCCTCTATCGATCCGGTCTCCTTTTCCAGGCCGAGGGCCTTGGCGCCCACGATAGTGGCCATTTCGAAAGCTTTCTCCGCCGGCAGCGCCGTGGGATCGCCGGCAAACACCTTCTGCAACTTCGCGGCCAGGTCCATCTCCTCAAACAGGTTGAGATCGTTGTTCGAGCCCGCGGGTCCATCCGTACCCAACCCCACCGCAAGCCCCGCCTTCAACATCGCCATGACCGGCGCCACCCCGCTGGCGAGCTTGGCATTGCTCGATGGACAATGGGCCACGCCCACTCCGAACTGCCTGAGAATGGCGTGATCTGCCGCATCGGTCCAGACCGCGTGCGCCACCAGCGTGCGCCCGTTGAACATGCCCAGTGAAGCCAGCCAGGCGACCGGGCTCATGCCGTGGGCTGAACGCGCCTGTTCCACCTCGCGCCGGGTCTCGGCGGCGTGCGACAGCAGCGGCGCCCCGTAGCGGTTGGCGAGCGCCCGGCAGGCCTTCAACGTCTCTTCGGAGTTGGTGTAGAACGCATGAGGCGCCACCGCCGGGACGATCAGTTCGTCATTCCGGAAGCGTTGGAGGAACCCTTCGGTAAACCGAAGCGCGTCGGCGGGCGTTTTCGCGTCCGGTGCGGGAAACCCGATGATAGTTTCTCCCAGCACCCCCCGCAACCCGATCTCCTTAGTAGCCTCCGCCACCACATCTTCGAAGTAGTACATGTCGGCGTAGGTGGTGATGCCGGAAAGCGCCATCTCGATTGCCGCCAGACGAGTGCCCCAGCGCACGAAATCCGGTGAAACAGCCTTGGCTTCGGCTGGGAAGATGAACTTCTCGAGCCAGTCCTGCAAGCGCAAATCGTCGGCGATGCCGCGCAGCAGCGACATGGCGGCGTGGGTGTGGGTGTTTACCAAGCCGGGCGCAATCAAGCAATCGCCACAGTCCAACCGCTCTGCCGCCTGATAGCTCTTGGCGATTTCCGCCCGGCGGCCAGCGGCCAGGATACGGCCCGCGCGCACCGCCACGGCGCCGTCTTCGACGATTCGCCGCGAAGAGTCCATGGTCACTACATAACGCGCGGTCCAAATGCAATCAGCGGGTGCGCTGAGGGCCGCCGCGGCGGCCCAGGCAAAGCTAGCGTAGATACGAAGCATCGAAGGGCCGAGGGAGCAGCTCTCTCAAACGCAAGGTTTCGACCGCGCCGCGCGGGTTTGCCAGGATGATCTGGATGTCTCCGCAGAACTCCCAGAGGATCTGGCGGCAGGCGCCGCAGGGCGGTGCGGGGTGATCGCTCGCGGAGGCGATGGCCAGGCGCCTAAAATCCCGCGCCCCTTCACTCAGGGCTTTGAAAACAGCCACCCGTTCGGCGCACACGGTGAGGCTGTAAGAGGAATTTTCTATATTGCAGCCCGTCCACAGGCGGCCTGCGGCGTCCTCCAGTGCCGCGCCGACCTGGAATCCCGAAAACGGCGCGTGAGCGTGTTCGCGTGCCCCGAGCGCCGCCGTCACCAGGGTATCCATCACGCCTCCAACCGGGGCACCAGCGAGGTGAGCAGCCGCGTGAGCGTGCCCCGCACCGCGGCGCCGGTCTCCAACACTTCGTCGTGGCTGATCTTTTGAGCCCGGATTCCGGCAGCCATATTCGTAACACAGGAAATTGCCAGCACGTTCACACCCATGTGCCGCGCGGCAATTACTTCCGGAACCGTCGACATGCCCACCAAGTCCGCGCCGATGACGCGCAGGAAGCGGATCTCGGCGGGCGTTTCGTAATTGGGTCCGTGCACGGCGGCATAGACGCCCTCGTGCAGTTCAATACCCAACTCGGCCGCCGTCTGCTTGGCGACCGCGCGCAGCCGCGCTGAGTATGCAGCGGTCATATCCGGGAAACGAGGCCCCAGCGTCTCGTCGTTCGGCCCGGTTAGCGGGTTCGCGCCTTGCAAATTGATGTGGTCGGAAATCAACACCAAGGCACCTCGCCGGTAGGCCAGGTTAATGCCTCCGGCAGCGTTCGTAAATACCGCCGTGCGAACTCCCATGCGCGCCAGCACGCGGATAGGAAAGACGACTTCCGCGGCATGGTAGCCTTCGTAAAGGTGCGCGCGGCCGGCCATAACCGCAGTATCCGTTG
>CAYSBM010000210.1:0-1464 GCA_964429095.1 uncultured Solibacteraceae bacterium
ACCGCCGAGCGGAGGAGCCAGCGTCCCCGACGGTTCCAGCCCGTAGGCCACCAGGTCCAAATGCAGCAGTCCGGCGCGGACCATTTCGCTGATGCGCGCTTCCGGCACCTGCAAGGTGGCCGCTGTGCGCAGTTTGTCCAGCCAATAGGCACGGCATTCAGCATGGCGCCGGGCGAAGCTTTGTTCCCGCAAACTCAGGGCGCGCGCGGCGGGGATGGGGCGATGCGGGATGTAGACTTCAAGTGTGACGCTCTGGTCCGGTTGCAGCAGGACAGCCACTTCGCGCGCCCGCAAGGGCGCGCCGTTGAGTTTGGCGGTGAAATAGACCAGCCCGTTGTCCAGTTTGCCGCAGCCGGTGGCAGGGTCAAATCCCCACACTTGTTTCGGCTGGCGCTCGGCGACAGGGCTGCGGAAAAAGGCGTAACGCGGTACGCGCGCGGTGTTGACGGCTTGAACGCGCAAGTAAAGGACGGTCTGTTCCGGACCCCGGGTTTCGGCCTCGCGCAGCGAGTCGAATTGCGCCTGCTGCCCGGGGGTGAACATATGCCCGGCGCCGAAGCCGTCCGCCACCAGGTAATGCGTTCCCCGGACCGCACCGGCGACCAGCGCGCTAGCCTCCAGGCTGGCGAACGCCGTGTATTGATAGGTGATCTCGCCGTCGCGCAACTCGCCATGAAGGATGGGCAAGATGCCGTCTTCCAGCCGCCGCGTGATTTGATCGGCCGGTCCCCAGCCCCGCCCGGCCAGAAAGCTATAACTAAGCGGTGGAGCGCTGCTGTCCGGATACTTTGCCTGCTGGCCATGGAAGCGCGGCTGAATCCAGTCCAGGCGCTCGCCGACGGCGAAGATGCGGATGTCGCGGCTCAAGCCCAGCCAGGTTTGCACCTTCACGTTGCGGACCCAGGCGGCGGCCTCCCGCCAGCTGGTTTCCGGCGCATTTTCGATCTCCTGCAACTTGCTCAGCAGACCGCGCCTGCGAATAGATTCGGCGATCTCGGCATAGGAACGCGCGTCGGCGGCCTCGGTGACCACCACATCATAAGAGGGCAGCCAGATGGGGCTCTCCCGCCGGACATCGCGCACGAAAAAGCTGAATGCCGGCCCCCCAGCCACCGTGATGGTTGCGATCGCCGCGCCCGGCCCATAATCCGGACCCTGAGTGGAGACCGCGAACTCCAGGCGTGCGCGGCCGGCGGTTTCCGTTTGCGAGGTGATCACAGCCCCGGTAACTGTCACCTTGGCTTTGGGCAGACTTTGAGCCCACTGAACGGCGATGCGGCGCGGCGCGGCCGCCGTGATAGTCGCCAGGGCCAGCCACCCGGCGAAGCATGACATGATGGTGCGCATATGGCACAGCATAGAATGCCGGGGCTAGCCCGCACAAAGCGCGCCGGTGTACCATAAGCTCTTGCCTGGATGGAAGCCCTTTTCCGCGACGACCCGACCCTGGCGGTTTCTGCCGCC
>CAYSBM010000210.1:1474-6160 GCA_964429095.1 uncultured Solibacteraceae bacterium
AATCCGGCCAGCGAAGATTGGGCTCTTGCCGAAGCGCTTGATCCGGCGCGTTTGCCCGCCCATATTGCGGTAATCATGGACGGCAATGGCCGGTGGGCGCGCCAGCGGAACCTGCCCCGGGCCGCCGGCCACAAGGCGGGGGTGGAGCCCGTGCGGCAGACGGTGGAGACCTGCGCGAGGCTGGGCGTCAAGTACGTCACTTTATATGCCTTTTCGAGCGAGAACTGGAAGCGGCCGCGGACCGAGGTGGACACGCTGTGGCGCTTGCTGAGGCTATACCTTTCCAAAGAACTTCCCCAGCTTTTGCGCAACAACATACGGCTGGTGGCGATCGGCCGGTTGGAGGGCCTGCCGGAGCGCGTGCAGCACGAACTGAGCCGGGCGGTGGAGGCCACCGCCGCAAACAACGGCCTGCACGTGAACCTGGCCATCAATTACGGCGGCCGGGCTGAGGTGGTCGACGCGGTGAATGCCCTGCTGAAGGAAGCGGGCGAGCGGGGCCGGCTGGAGGGGCTTTCCGTCAGCG
The DNA here is from genome assembly GCA_964429095.1 of uncultured Solibacteraceae bacterium. Classification (GTDB taxonomy): domain Bacteria; phylum Acidobacteriota; class Terriglobia; order Bryobacterales; family Bryobacteraceae; genus JAJFUV01. The sequence goes on from CAYSBM010000210.1 coordinate 2,001, forward strand.
AAGAAGATATCTCGCGGCGGCTCTACACGGCCGGTGCGCCGGACCCGGACCTGCTGATCCGCACCTCGGGTGAAATGCGGCTCAGCAATTTTCTGCTCTGGCAGATCGCCTATTCAGAACTCTACGTTACCGAGACTTTGTGGCCCGATTTCACGCGCACCGAACTGCTGAGAGCCCTGTTGGAATACCAGAGGCGCGACCGGCGGTTCGGTGGCCTGGGCCCGGCCGGAGATGAGCGTTGCTCTGTCCGGCGCGCGCAGCCTGCGCTACGCGTTGTCGCCCGATGAAACGGCTCCTGAGCGCGGCGGTTCTTGTTCCTATCATTTTGTACGCGGTCCTTTGGGGGCATCCCTTTGTGTTTCTGGCTGTGCTGTCGGCCGTAGCGCTCCTTTGCCAGTACGAGTACTCGGCCATCGTGGAGCAGTATGGGATTCCAAGGCCCGGCCCGCTGGCCTATGGCGCAGGTCTGTTGCTTCTGATCACGCCGGGCTATGAGCTAGGTGTGGTGGTCGGTGCGGCGCTGCTTGCGCTGATCCTGGCGGCCGTCCATGGAGATTTCGCCAAGGGGCTACCGCGGGCAGCCTTGCTTCTGTTCGGTTTGGTTTACATCTTCGGCTGCTGGAAGTTTGGAGCTCTGCTGAGAGCCGCAAGCCCTCACTGGCTGATGTACACTTTGGCGCTCAACTGGATCGGCGACACGGCCGCCTATTACGCCGGCTGCGCCTTTGGCCGCCATAAGATGGCGCCCCGCGTGAGCCCATCCAAGACCTGGGAAGGCGCCGTTGCCTCGCTGGCCGCTTCGATGGGTTTCGGCGTGCTTTACTTGCCCCATTTTGTCTCCGGCATCACAACCCACGCCGCCCTGGCCGTGTCGCTGGCGGCTAACGTGGCCGGTCAGGTGGGCGATTTGGCCGAGTCCGCCATCAAACGCGGCGCCAACGTGAAGGATTCCAGCGCGCTTCTTCCGGGCCACGGCGGGTGGCTGGACCGGGTTGACAGCAGCCTGTTCGCGATGCCGGTCGTGTATGCTCTGGCCCGCTGGCTGGAGGCGGCCTAGAGCGCGCCTGTGACATAATCTTTTCGAGGAAAAACCACATGAGCCAATTCCGCTTTTCCGTAGGCCCCTGGAACGTTCACGAAGGGCGCGACGCCTTCGGCCCCGAAGTGCGCCCCTCGATCGCTTTTGCCGAGAAGGTCAAGAACTTCAAGGAAATCGGCTTTTCCGCCGTGCAGTTCCACGACGATGACGCCGTGCCGAAGATGAACGAGATGACCGAGGCGCAGATCCGCGCCGAGGCGCGCCAGGTGCGCCGCATCCTTGACGATCATGGCATGGCCGCCGAGTTCGTCGCCCCAAGGCTGTGGGAAGATCCGCGCACCATCGACGGCGGCTTTTCCTCCAACGATCCCGCCGAACGTGAATTCGCTGTCTGGCGGGCCTTGCGCAGCGTGGACATCGCCAATGAACTGGGAGCCAGGCTGATCGTGCTGTGGCTGGCGCGCGAAGGCACGCTGTGCTTTGAAAGCAAGAATCCAGTCGAGGGCGTCAACCGCCTGGTTGAGGGCATCAACCGCATTCTCGAATACGACAAGAACATTCGCGTGCTGATCGAGCCGAAGCCCAACGAGCCGATCGATCGCAGCTTCTGTCCCACGCTCGGCCACGTCATGGGACTGGCCTACCGCACTGCGGACCCGGACCGTGTCGGCGGCTTGCTCGAAAGCGCGCATGCCATTCTCGCCGGCCTGGACCCGGCCATGGAGATCGCCTTTGCCTTGTCGTTCGGCAAGCTCTGGAGCGTCCATTTGAACGACCAGAACGGGCTTAAGTACGACCAGGACAAGGCTTTCGGGGTTGAAAACCTGCGCCAGGCTTTCAACCAGGTGAAGGTGCTGGTGGAGAACAACTACGGCGCCAAAGGCGAGTACGTGGGCCTGGATGTGAAGGCCATGCGCACGCAGAAGGTGGCTGATTCCTATCAGCACCTGCGCAACAGCTTGCGGATCTTCCAAATGCTGGAGGAAAAGGCCCGGAAATTTGATTATGCCTTCCAGGCCAAGTGCGTCGCTGAGCGGAATTACGAACTGCTCGAGATGTACGTGCTGGAGCATTTGATGAAAGCCTAACCGGGCGCCGGAGGCTCCATGCCGCGTTTCGCCGCTGTCTTGCTGCTGATGATCCCGCTAGCCGCTTCGGCTCAAGTGGAGCCCGCCGCTATCCAGCCGGCGCTCGCCCGTGAATTGCAAACGCCGGAGCTGGCTGCCGAAGCGCTCATCGATTACCTGACGGCGAAAGTGCCGCCCCTGAAGGCGCCGTCCAAGCCCGAAGCCTGGACTGCGGAAGCCGCCCGGCTACGCAAGCTTGTGCTCGACAACGTCATCTTTCACGGCTGGCCTGCCGCCTGGCGCAACGCTCCGGCGAAGTTCGAGGACCTGGGCGTGTTTTACTCGGCGCCCGGCTATCGCATGCGCAAGCTGCGTTATGAGGTCGTGCCGGGCTTCCGCTCGGTGGCCATCCTGTATGAACCCGCCAAAGCGGAAGCCAAAGCACCGGGCATCGTTAACGTGAACGGGCACGTGGGGCCGCTGGGCAAGGCCGTCGAATACAAGCAAAAGCGCTGCATCAACCAGGCGCTGCACGGTATTTATGCACTCAACCTGGAGTGGATCAACCAGGGAGAACTGGCCGCTCCTCATAACGAGCACACCTATGCCGCCCACATGGACTTGACCGGCACGGCCGGCGTGGGCCTGTTTTATCTCGCCATGCGCAAGGGCCTGGATTATCTGGCCGCGCATCCCGGCGTGGATCCTGCCCGGCTGGGTGTGACCGGCCTTTCAGGCGGCGGCTGGCAAACCATCACTTTGAGCGCGCTCGATGAACGGGTCCGGCTGGCGATTCCGGTGGCCGGCTACTCGCCCATGGTTTCGCGGCTGGAGCGCTTTATGGATATCGGCGATAACGAGCAGCAGGCCAGCGATTTGTTTGTCTACGCCGATTTTACGCATCTCACCGCGATGCGCGCACCGCGGCCTACCTTGCTCATTTACAACGCGCAGGACAGTTGCTGTTTCATCGGCCCCATGGTGAAGCCAGAGTTGTACGACAAAGTGGTTCCATTCTTCGCGCTTTATGCGCCGCCGGCGGCCAATTTCGCCTGGCACGAGAACATGGATCCCGGCGACCACAATTATCAACTCGACAACCGCGAGGCAGCCTACCGTTTCATCGCCCGGCATTTCGGAATTCGCGGCTGGGAGCATGAAACCCCGGCCGGCCCGGAAATCAAGAGCTACGAGGAGCTCAAGGTGGGCTTGGGCGAGGGCCAGTTAAGCATGTTGGATCTTGCGCGCAAGCTGGCCGTCTCGATTCAGCGCCCCAGTGGACCTCCCGCGGCACAGCGCGCGCTGCGGGCCGACATTGTCCTTTACCAGCCGGTAACCGTGGAGCACGCCTGGGCGGTCGCCAATAGCCGCGCTAGAGGCGTTGAGACACGCAGTTATCGCCTGCGAATGACCAACGGCTTATTTGCTACAGCTACTTGGGCTACGGCCTACGAGCTGCCGCCCGTGAAGACCGCGTCCATCGTGCTCGAAGACCGAGGGCGGGCGCATGCGGCGCAAGCGGTAGCCGGCCGCGTTAACCGGGGCGAACAGGTGCTGGCCCTGGACCTGCTTTTTACCGGCGACGCCGCACCCCGCCGGCAGCGGGCGGCCAACGACGACGGGCGATGGCTGTACGGCTTGATGCTGGCTGCGGCGGGCGGCCGGCCCATCGGAGTGGAGGCTGCGCAACTGATCGCCGCGGCGCGCTATTTTCAGCGCGTCACAGGCGCTGAGGTCATCCGCGTCCAAGCTAGCGGCATGCGCTCGCAACTGGCCGCGCTGGTGGCCGGGGCGCTCTCGCCCGGCTTGTTCTCCGAAATTTCCGTGCATGACGGGCTGCGCAGCTTGGGCGAACTCCTCGACAGACCCGTGAGGTTTCAGGACGCGCCGGACATGTTTTGCCGCGATCTTTACAAGTACTTCGATCTGGACACGCTGGCCCGGTTGGCTGGGATGCGGAGCGAGGGGTAGCAATTTACCGCCCTGGCGGCGTGCTGTTTGCAGACTGGCGGGTTCTGGTGTGCCACCGCAACCGGAAGAGCGCGGGAGTGTGG
>CAYSBM010000211.1:0-696 GCA_964429095.1 uncultured Solibacteraceae bacterium
CGGCCTCCTGCTGGTTGGGCTTCACGGCCACGTTGCGGAACAGCGGCACGCGCAGCCGGGAGTCAACCAGCACCACCTTTTCCGGGTGCGCGGCAGCCAGGTCGGCCAGCAATTGCCGCACGGCGGGCGTCACCACGCCACCCGCGTTGGTTTCGGCCTGGTCCCCCACCAGGATCACGTCAAATTGCTGAAAATGGGCCCTCAGCCGGGTTAGGATTTCGCCCTCGACCTCTTCGGGCAGCGGCTTGGTGTTGATGAAATCCAAACGGGGACAGTCTTCAATGCCGGTTGTGGAGTTGATCACCTTGGTGTAGGTGAATGTTTGCATGCGCGTAGTCTTCACCAGCAGGCTGGAATCGATGCCGCGCTGCTGGAGGGCGCGGATGAGCTCGAAGCCGAAGCCATCGTCGCCGATCGCGCCCAGCACCGCGACGCGGCCGGCGCCTAACGCCGCCAGATTATTGCTAATGGTGCCGCCGGCGCCGGGCGTCACCTCCACGGCCACCACGCCGATGCGTGGGATGCCGGTTTCGCGCGACGGTTCGGCTGTCGCCGGATCATATGTACACCAGCGGTCCAGGCAGATGTCGCCGGCCACCAGCACGCTCAACTTGGGAAATGCAGCCAGGATCTCTCGAATGGTCATGTTCTACGACGGGAATAAGGTCCGGAGCAGTTCCTCATGCTCAAGGTAGT
>CAYSBM010000211.1:706-6156 GCA_964429095.1 uncultured Solibacteraceae bacterium
GTGGGTCGTGTCGAGCCGCACCACGTCGGTGTAGCCCGCCTCGCGCAAGCCCTCTTCACGGGATACCTCAACACCGACCTCGTCAAACAGGCGGTCGCCGACCTGCGCCTCGCCCGGTCACGAGAAGCCGACGCCGAGCAGACGCTGGCGTTTCCATTGGTCCACTTTCAGGCACTCCGGCTCGCCGGTGGCCACGCCGACGGCCACGCCGCCCACCTGCTTCACGTTCTGTATTTCAACATAGCCGTCGCCGAATCCCAAAAACTCATCTCCTTTACACTCGGCGTTGGAGATAATGCGCTGAATCAGAATGGCCTTTGAGAAAGACTTGTAATCGTCCAGGGCGCCGAAGACGCCGCCGTTGCAATACTTCTCCACATCCAGCAGACGCGCTTCTTCCTTCATGAACGGCTCGTCGGTTCCGCTGGCCAGATAAATCTTGAGGCCGCGCTCGCGCAATCCTTCCAGCAGGGCGCGTGATCCTGGAACCAGGTATTTGTCCGGCGAGCAGCGCCCCTGGCGCAATTCCGCCAGGCGGGCCTTGCTGCGCTCGTGCAGCCTGTCCAGGTACATGCGCTTGTAAACCAGCGGATCCTTGGGCGTGCCGCCTCGCTTGTGGACCTGCTCGGCGAGTTCGATCATCTGGTAGATGGTCTGCTTACCGGTGAGGCGCGAGACATAATCTTTCACCACAGCGGTGAGTTCTTCCTCGCTTTCCCCGCTTCTCAGTTCGGCCAGGATTTCGACCATCATGGGAACCATGACGTCGAACCAGCCGGCCCGGATCAAAGAAAGAGTGCCGTCAAAATCAAAAAGAACAACTTTCGCTTTCCCGGCGGTGACCCCGGGGTGGATACATTCAATCATCTACTTCTATTCTTGCAGATGCGCGTGGACAAACGCATTTTCCCGGCGCCTGTTTGCCAGCCGGAAATTGTCGCTGGTTACTTGCCGGCGGGGGCGCGTCCCATGGCGCGCAGCAGTTCGGCTTCCGCCAAACGGTAGCCGAGGTTCGCTGCCAGCAGGTCGGCCTCGGCTTTAGCCAGAGCCGCCTCCGACGACAGGGCGCCGCTGGATGTCGCCACGCCCGCTTTGACCTGTTCAGCCGACAGGCGCGCGGTTTCGCGGCGCAACTCCAGCGCTTCCGCGGCTACCTCGATCATCTCCCTGGAGCGTTGCAGTTTGCGGTAGCTTTTCTCCACTTCGACCGTGGCGCGGTTTTTCAGCCGCCGCAAGTTTTCCTCAGCCTGTTCAAGCAGGGCGCGCCGTCCAGCGATGACGTCGTTGCGCTTGCCAAAGTCAAAGACATTCCAGGTCATCTTCAGGCCGAAAATTCCATTGTTCTTGGCTACAAACGGGGCGCCGTTCTGATACAGATACTGTCCGTAGGCCCCAATCTCGGGGATGAAATCCGCGCGCGCCGCGCTGACGGCGCGCCGGGCTTTGGAAACGGCCTGGGCGGCGGCCCGAATCTCCAGGCTCGCCTCCAAAGCCGCTTTCAAGCATTCTTCCCGCGTGAGCGGCGCTGAAGCGGGCGGCGCCGGCGGGATCAGCTCCGCCTCGCTGTCCAGCGGAAGCCCCAATAGGTCGTTGAATTCGAGAGCCATGTCAGAAATCTGGTTTTCCAGAGCCAGCCTGGCATGCCGCGCCGCAAGCAGTGCGGCACGGGCGCCCGTGGCGGTGACCGGTAGTGTGTTGCCCGCATCGACAGCCTTCTGCGCCTCGCGCAGCTTTTCTTCCGCCGCTGTGACTTCCAAATCCGCCGCCTGCTTTTGCCGCTGCGCGATCAGCAGGCCGAAGAAGACCTCGTGCACCCGTACGGCCACCTCGTTTTCGGCTTTCTTTAGATCGCTGGAGGCCATGCCCGCATCCAGCCGGGCAATCTGGTGGCCCTGCCGGATCTTAATTATCTGGGTGAGCGGTTGCGCCAGGGTGGTTGTGGAATAGAAAAACCGGTCGGCACCTTGGATCAAGGCGAGCGAGGAGGCCGGCACTGGGCCTAGATCCTTGAAGACGCCGAACGCCCCGCGGGGGATCTCAATGTGCTGGGGTTCGGCCAGACGCATGTAGTTCGCCTCAGTAGACAGGTGCGGGAAAAAGTCCGCACGCGCGGCGGCGGCTTTCTTTTCTTGTTCGCGCACTTTGGCGCGCGCGATTTTCAAATAGGAGTTGTTTTCGAGCGCCAATGCCACGGCCTGGTCGAGCGTGATTTGCCTCGCCAGAGATTGGCTGTCGAGCGCCAGGGGAATCAAGACGGATAACCACAACATGCTTCGCATAGAATGCATCTCAAATCTCAGGCTGCGGTCCCCGCTAGAAGACGTTTCACCAGCACAAAGAGCACGGGAACCACCACCAACGTGAAAAACATGGAAAACAGCAGGCCCACGGCGATGACGCTGGCCAGCGGACTCCACAAGCTGGAGCCGGACAAGATCATGGGTGTCACTCCCACGGCAGCGGCCATGGTCGTGAGAAAGATAGGCCGCAGGCGGCGTTCGCCCGCTTCCAGCGCCGCCTGCTCGAGCTCGGCGCCGTGTCTCAGACGGTCGTTTATATAGTCCACCAGGATGATGGCGTTGCGCACGACCACGCCGGACAGACTAGCCAAGCCCACAAACGCAGTGAACCCGAACGGGTTGCGCGTCAGAATCAAACCGGCCGCCGCGCCCAGCAATGCCAGCGGAATTGAAACCATTACGATCAGAGGCTCCCATGTGGAGCGGAACTGGAATAAGAGAATCAAGTAGATAGCCAGTAAACTGACCTGTAGCGCCCGGATCATTTCGCTGAAGGTCTCTTTCTGATTCTCAGCCTCACCTCCGTAGCTGAGTTGGTAGCCTGGCGGCAGGGAGAGCGATTCCAAACGCGGTTTGGCCGAATTCAAAATCGAACTGGCCAGCACACCCTGATCGGTGAAACTGCGCACGGTGAGCGTGCGGATGCCGTTGCGGCGGACAATCCGGCTGGGCTCCCAGTCCGGTTTGAGTTCGGCCACCTGCCGCAAGGGCACGCGGGCGCCGGTGAGCAAGCTGGTCACGTAAGCGTTACGCACATTTTCGAAGCTCTGCCGGCGGCTCTCGTCGAGCCGCAGCACGATGTCGACGGCGCGGTCGCCCTCCCAAAAGGTTGATACCGGAGCTCCCGAAAAACTTCCGGCCAGCAATTTGGAAATCAAAGCATTGGTGAGTCCCAGCCGGTTGGCGACTTCTTGGTTCACGTCGACCTTGAGCTGGTAGGAATCCTCGCGGTAGTCGTGATGAACGAATGCCGAACCGGCTTGGCTGCGCAGAATGTCTTCCACCTCTCGCCCTTTGCTCTTCAATATGGCCAGATCGTCGCCCACGATGCGCACCTCGATGGGCGCCTGCACCACGTTACCCTGCTGTAACTCCTTGACGATCACTCGGGCTTCCGGGCACAGGCGCGCCAGGCGGTAGCGCAATTGCTGGACGAACGCGGGCGTGCCCTTTACCGCTTGGGTGTTCACCAGCAACTGTCCGTAATTGCTCGCCGGCGGCTCAGGATTGACGTTGTAGTAAAAGCGGGGCGCACTGGCGCCCAAAAAAGTGGCGTAACTGGAGACGAACTTGTCCTGCGCCAGATGGCTCTCAATGCGCCTCAGCACTGCATCGGTGGCTTCAATACGGGCGCCTTCGGCCAACCATACGTCGACAACGAACTGATCGCGTTCGGCTGAAGGGAAAAACTGCTCTGGCGCCAGACGCATCAATCCCGCTCCGCCTGCCACCGCCGCCACGCCCAAGACGACCGTCACCGCCTTCCGCCGCATAGCGAAGCCAATGACACGGTGGTAAACCGCCTGCATCAGGTTCAGAGCGCTAAACTTTTTCTTGCGGGCCGGTTCTTGGCCCTCGGCCGGATCATGCAAGCCACGGTGAATGAAGAACCGGCACAGCAACGGCGTAAGCAGCATCGCTACCACGTAAGAGGAGCCGAGGCTGACGGCGACAGCAATGGGGAGCGCCGAGATGAATTCGCCTACTGAACCCGACAACATTAACAAGGGCAGGAAGCTGGCGATAATGGTGAGCGTTGCGGTGAGCACCGGCACCGCCAGTTCCGTGGCCGAGCGCCAGGCGGCATCTTCGCGGCTCACACCCCGGTCCAGCAGTTCGACGTAGTTGTCGGCTATCACGATGGCGTCATCCACCACCATTCCCAGCACTACAATCAGAGCGCTGATCGATACCTGATGCAGTTCAATATGCAGCGCATTCATCACGCCGAAGGTGATGGCCACGGTGACCGGGATGGCCACAGCCGAGATGACCGCCACGCGGAGCGGCAGCAGCAACACCGTCACCAGAATGACCGCAGCGATGGCGATCCCGAATTCGCGGATAAAGGCGCCGATGCGGTTCTCCACCACCCGGGGCTGGTCGGCCAGCAGGTCCAGCTTTAAATCCGGAGGCAAGAGCGTGCGAACGTGGGCCATCCTCTCCCGGATGGCCTTGCCAAAGTCCACGATGTTGTTGCCTTCCTGCATTTCGACCGAGATCATCAGGCAGTTGTCGCCGTTGAAGCGGGTGAGGAATTCAGGATCCTGATAGCGCCGTTCTACTTGCGCCAGATCGCCGAGATAGATCGGCTGGCCCGCGGGGGAGACGCCGATCGTCACGCGGCGGATTTGGTCCTCGGTTTGAAACAATCCCGAGGTGCGCATGGGTACCGCGGCGCGGCCGGCATCAACCTTGCCACCGTACTCGCCAATGTTGCGCTGCTCGAGAGCGTGGATCACGTTGAGCGGATTTACTCCGTATTGCGAAATGCGCTCCAGCGTGCTTGTGATGACGATCTGCTCTTTCTGTTCGCCGTAGCGTTTAATCTTGGACACGGCTCGGATAGCGCGCAACTCATCCTCGATGCGCGTCGCGTAATCCTTCAACTCCCGGTAGCCGTACCCGCTGCCGCGCACGGCCATTAAGACCGCCACCGTGTCGCCGAAATCGGAATTGACGATGGGCCCGCGCACGCCCTCCGGCAGTTCTTTGACGCGTAACTCATTCATGTCGTGGCGCAGCTTGGACCAGAATTTGTCAGAGTCGCGGACCCAGTCCTCCAGTTCAACATTTATAATGACGGCGTCGTTGCGCGTGGTCGAATACGTCTTGGCCTTGCGCACTTCCTCGAAACGGAACAGCCGCTCTTCAATCTTGCGCGTGACCTGCTTTTCGACCTGCTCGGCCGTCGCGCCGGGATAAATGGCGCTCACCAGCCCCGTCCGGATGGTGATTTTGGGATCTTCGCGGCGGGGCATGGTCAGCAGCGCATGCACCCCGACGGCGAACAACATCGCCGTCAGTACGAGCGTCACTTGGGGATGGCGCAGCGAGGCGCGTACGGGCTTCATTGGGCGTCCTCGACGGCCTCCACCAGCGCGCCCTCGCGCACCAGTTGCTGACCGCCCACCACCACCAGTTCATCAC
>CAYSBM010000212.1:0-6139 GCA_964429095.1 uncultured Solibacteraceae bacterium
CGCAGCGGGCAGACGTGGGTTCGATTCGCGCGATCTGGGCCATCCAGGACCGGCTTGCGCTCGATTCCGATGAAGAGAAGGCCATCAATCTGAAGCGGGAAATCGTTGCCGGCCAGGAGCGTGTCGTCTGGAACCCCGCACTCTCGATCCCGGCCAAGGAATTCGAGTTCTCAGACGCGGAGGTCGCTCGCATTCGGGCCGCGCTCCAAACCTGGGACTCCTACGGCGCCGCGGCTGACCGCCAGTGGCTGCAACCTCTGTTGGAGGTACTGTTCGCTGCGGACACGGGCCGTTAGATGAGAGCCGGTCAACTCATGGAACCGGCCGCGTCGCGCATTTGATCATCCATACTGCGACATACCGTGGCGTCTGGCTCGACTGATGACCGCCATTTTCCTGCCGAATTAAGGCCGCGTCCGCACAATATTATTTTGTAGATTCGCCTTCTATTCTCCTGTATAATCGAAGATCGCTGGTGTGTCTGTTATGACGCCCAGTACCGCGTTGGGCGCGTCGTTTCGCCCCGCACCAAGTCCCGCGGGCTGCGCCCCCAGGGGGATATTTTTTTTGGCCCCCCGCCCCCGCCCCGGCGCTGCATGAGGCTCGAGGCTCACCAAAGGAACGTCCTTCGTCTCGTGCCCACCCCACTTCTCGGCGAATACTTGCCGCACCGCGACCTGCTTTCCGAATTCGACTGGGCGCAGGCGCCCGGCGATATTGAACTCCTCAACAACGCAATCGTGGCCCTGCCCGGACATGAGCGGCAGGCCGTTACCGTCGATTTTCAGAACGCGGATCTGCTGGCTTCCCGAAACGGCATTCTCACGATTCTCGATGTGGGCCGATGCCGCGGGTTGAATCTCCTTCCGGTCATGGGCAAGGCGCGCACGAACATCGAAAAAGTCTTCCGCGTCCTGCTGGCCAAGCCGGAGATCTTTCGCATCGCAAGCCAGTTCGCCTGGGCCGACAACCTGAAGCGCTACTGGCACCGGCGAAGCGATCTACCCGCGGTCACTGCCGACACTGGCGCCGCCGCCATCGAAGGTCTCACAACCGCGATTTCCGAATACTACGTGAAGAACCAAGGACGCGGCGAGTTCTGCAGCATCGAGGTTGAGGATCGCGGCGAGGCGCGCTATTTCATGGTCTACCTGGCCGACTACCCCAAGGCTGTAGTCTGCTTCGAGGATTCCAACGAGCTGAAGCGCAGCTTCCAGCAGCAGGCTTTCGACGTGGTCTTTATCCATTACGAGAAGGATGGCCGGCTCGAGCTGTACGCCGATGGCGGCTGCCAGATGCAGAAGGAACTCGCGCAGATGTTCGCCCGGCACATACTGCGGAAGGAAATCGAGCTGAATGCCGAGACCACGCCAACCTTCAGGTTGGAGCAGCTCAAGGACCCCGGCTTCCGCTTTTGCATCGAACCGGCGGATGGCATCAAGGCGATCCGGATACGCTCGATGCGGCTGGCAGTGCCGGATGGCGAGTGCGGCAACTTGACGTTCACCGTCGACGGCAGGCGGAAGGAGGCGAACCTGCACGTCCTGGTCGCGCGTGGTCTGAATCGAGAGGAACTGCCGCTTGAATGTCTGAAAGTTGATTCGGTCACGCTCCAGGCCGTGATGACGACCGGCAATCCGAGGCCGAAGACCGTGACCTTCACGATGAGCGCCCGGAACAGTTCGAACCTTAAGGACACGCCGGATCACCGGAGAATCCGGGCCGTGCTGGAGCGATCCAAGGTGATCTGTGCGTAGTCCTCTGGAAGAGATCTGGCTCCGCGCCGGGCTGCGGGACCACGTGATCGGCTACGACGAGACACGCCAGTGGCCGAAGGATGAGCGGGAGCGCATCTTCGCGCTGGGCATCCTGCGGCGGCGCGAGGATGCCGAAGCGGTCCAGTGCGACGCCTGTGGCGAGCCTCATACCGGAGAAGTGATCTATCCGGGTGACGGCGGGGCGGATGGCCTGATATCGTGTCCGCGATTAGGCGTGGTGCGGGTCCCGCGCGAGCGCCAGCAGCAATGGGAGGTGAACTTCGCCGGCCTCACCGAACTGCTGAAGTGCGCCTTTGCTCTTGTGGGTGGGGGTCAGGAGCTAAAGCCCGGGCGGGTCTGGTTGTTGGGGCAGCGCCGTCTGGGATCGAGGGCGGCCGAGTTCTTCCTGATTCAGGGCGCCAGCTGGCCGGACGGCCTCGACATTCTCCGTTCAATTGCGCGGTTCGCAAATTCGCCGGCGCCAGTGGCCCTATTCCCCGGGGCGCTGCCGAAGGATCCGGCGTGGCAGGCCAATGGCCGGGCGCTGTACTCGCTCACGGAGCTGGTGCGCCTCGGGGATTCCGGTCTCGTTGCTGCCATCGAGACCGTGGAGGATCTGTGCCGCCAGATCGCCGCAAGGCGTGAACAGGAGATCGTTCCCACACCACCCGGCGAACGGCCGGCCGTGTTGAAGAAGTGCCTCGCCGACTATGGCTGCAAGCTGAAGGACATCTGCTGGTGGACCATGGTACAGCGCCAGGACTTAAACGCCTGGAAGCTGTCGAAACCGCAAGTGCCGGACGGTGGCGAGAAGGCCAACCGGATCGAGCGGTTCATCCAGTTCGGCGTCAAGGCCCGCGCCTGAGCGCTGACATTTTCACTGACATCGCTGACATTGATTCACTGACATAGGTCTCGCTGAAGATTGGGCTGTACCGAGCGCGAGAGCGCAGGAAGCAGCCATGGAAACGAGCGGGACCAAGCCAGCCACTGAAAGCTTCGCGGACGTCGAAGCCGGCAAGATCATCCTCCGGACACCCTTCAGCCAGCTCCTGCTGTGCCGGCAGATTGCAGGCGGATGGTGGGAACCATCAAGGAAAGCCTGGACCTATCCCGCCACGCCGCAGCACGCCGCAATCGTCCGGCGGACCATCCCGCAGCTTGCGACCTCGGCAAGCTTCGACGCGCTCACTGCGAAGAAAGCCGCCCCACAAAGGAAGCACGTTCCCACCGCTGCGCCGGATCTTCCTGCCGGCCTGAGGACGCGCCCGTGGCGTCACCAGACCGCCGCCTACGAGTTCGCCATGGAGCGGTTTCTCCAAGGCCTCTACGGCGTGATGCTCGCCATGGGCATGGGCACCGGCAAGAGCCTGGGGGCCTGCATGATCCTGCTCGGGCTGCGCGCCATGCGCGTGCTGATCGCGGCGCCGCTGCGCGTGGTCCAGGTCTGGGTGGCGCAGTTCGAGCGACACGTCACGACCCCGATGGTTGTGGCCGCGCTCGACGAGGACGCGGGCAGCGTCGCCGAAAAGCAGCGCCTGGCCGAAGAGAAGCTCAGGCTGGCCGAGACGAGAGGCGTACCGTTCGTCGCCGTCATCAATTACGACGCCGTGTGGCGCGAGCCATTCGGTTCCTGGGCGGAACGGCAGGCCTGGGACCTGGTGATCGCCGACGAATCGCACAAACTGAAGCGGCCCGGCGGCAAAGGTTCGCTTTACTTCAAGCGGCTCCGCGGCCGCGCACGGCATCGCCTGGCGCTTACGGGCACGCCGATGCCGCATTCGCCACTCGATGTTTACGCGCAGTTCCGTTTTCTGGATGCCTCGGTCTTCGGCCCGTCGTTCAACGCCTTCAAGCAGAAGTATGCCGTCATGGGCGGCTTCCAGAACAAGCAGGTCACCAACTACAAGAACCTCGATGAACTGGAATCGCTTATGCGGCGCGTCACGTACCGCGTCGGCAAGGACGTGCTCGACCTGCCCCCGCAGACCCACGTCACCTACCGCTGCACGATCTCCAACGAGTGCCGGGCGATCTATCAGGCCATCGAGGAAGACTTCATCGCGCAGGTCGAAGGCGGAACGATCACGGTGGCCAACGCCATGGTCGCGCTGCTCCGGCTCCAGCAGATCGCCGGCGGCTGGCTCAAGACTGACGACGGCCAGTACCGGCGCGTGGACTGGGCAAAGCAGCGTCTGCTCGAAGACCCCCTCGAGGACATCGGCGCGGGCGAGCCTGTGGTGGTCTTCTGCCGGTTCCACGGCGATCTCGACGCAGTCCACGACGCATCGAAAGCGCTCGCCTACACCAGCCTGGAGCTCTCGGGCCGCCGTGACGAACTCGCCCAATGGCAACGCGGAGAAGCGCAGGTCCTGGCCGTACAGATTTCGAGCGGCGGCGTGGGCATCGATCTGACCCGGGCCCGCTACTCGATCTACTACTCGCTTTCATTTTCGCTGGGCGAATTTGACCAGGCGCTTTCCCGCGTGCACCGGCCTGGCCAGACGCGCCCGGTTGAGCACATTCACCTCGTCGCCCGCCAGACCGTCGACGAGAAGATTCTGCGCGCACTTGAAAAGCGCGCCGAAGTCATCCAGGCCATCCTGGCCGAGATCAAAGGATAAACCGCCATGAATATGGAGCAGCTTAAGGAATTTGTCGCGCTCGAAAAACGCAAGCGCGATCTCGATTCGGAACTGAAAGCCATCGGCGCCCGGCTCGACGACCTGGAACAGGCCCTCGTGCCGCAGTTCCTGGCCGATGGCGTCGCCTCGATGAAGGTCGACGGCCGCACTGTCTATATCGCCCAGGATATCCAGGCCAGTCCGCTCAACGACCGCGCCGAAGTGATCGCCGCGCTCAAGCGCTCCGAGCTTGGCCAGTACGTCTCGGAGAACTACAACACGCAGTCCTTGCGCGCGTTCGTGCGTGAAGTCGCCGAAGAAGCGCGCCTGCGTTGCCAGCAGCAGGACCGGCTCTTCACGGAGGAGGAAGTCCGCACGGCGTTGCCATCGCCGCTCTCGGAGGCCCTCAGGATTTCGTTCGTTCATTCCCTGCGCAGCAGGAAAGCCTGACAAGGAGAGACAACATGTCGACTGAACTCACTCAAATCCAGACGCCGCGCGCGCTCTCGGCGCTGGAAAGCAGCCTGGATTCGATCAACGAGGCCATCGCCACCAACATCTCGGGCGGCGGCATCTCCGATTTCGACCTGCCCCGCGTGAAGATCTCGGGCGGCGCAAGCCCGCGCTGGATCGTCCCCACGCTCGAAGGCGAAGAGACGCTGGCGCGCCTGGAAGGTGTCATTGTCTACGCCCGCGACACCCGGGTCTATTACAAGGTCGCCTTCGGTAAGTCGAGCGGCAAGCAGCCGCCGGATTGCTCATCGGCCGATGGCATCACGGGCAAGGGCAAGCCGGGCGGCGACTGTTCGCGGTGCCCGCTGGCCGAATACGGCAGCGCCGAGGAAGGCGCCGGCCAGGCCTGCAAGCAGGTCAAGCAACTCTTTGTTCTGCGTGGCGACCTGTTGCTGCCCGAAGTCGTCTCCCTGCCGCCGACGAGCCTCAAGGGCGCGCGGCAGTTCTTCCTGAAGCTGACCACCCAGGGCATTCCGTACTACCAGGCCGTCATCGCGATGGAACTAGAGAAGGCGCAGAACGCCGCTGGCATCCAGTACGGCAAAGCGCAGCTCAAGTTCGTGCGGAAGCTCACGGCGGAAGAGGCCACCCGCGCGCAGCAGTACCACCAGCTTTGCCGGACACTCGCCGAGCGCGTTCCGACCGGGCTCGATCCCGAGGTGCGCGACCAGGGCGGCGAGCAGGTGCCGTTTTAGCCGGGGGACGCCATGTTGATCGGCACACTGCTTTTGATCGCCCTCGCGCTCTGGCTCGTGCACTGGGTGACCGACGCGCAGCGCTGTTCCCTCACCCTCTCGGCGGCCCGCCTGCTCCGGCGCGCGGGCCGCTGGCTCTGGGCCGCGGGTGAAGGCCTCGAGCACGGCTTCCTGCACAGCCAGCAGGTGAAGCGGCAGATCTCACTCGATCTGGAGGCGCGGCCATGAAGAACGCGGATGTGGTCCGCCTGCCCATCGCCCAAATCCGGCTTGACGGCGGCACGCAGCCACGTACGGCGCTCGACTTCGCGGCCATCGACGATTACGCCGAGGCGATGGCCGCGGGCGGGAAGTTTCCACCGGTGGTTGTCTTCCATGACGGTGAGCACTACTGGCTCGCGGACGGCTTCCACCGGTTGAAAGCCGCCTTCGCTGCGGGCTTCGACGCGATCGATTGCGAACTGCGCCAGGGCACGCTCGAAGACGCGCAGTGGTATAGCTTCAGCGCCAACAAGACCAACGGCCTGAGGCGCACCAACGAGGACAAGCA
>CAYSBM010000213.1:0-564 GCA_964429095.1 uncultured Solibacteraceae bacterium
GTCCTCGGAAGCCGTCATCACAATGACCCGGCGCTTGTGCACCTGCGATTGCAGTCTTTGTCACGCGGTCAACCCGTCCATGCCGGGCATCCGAAGATCCAACAGGATCACGTCAACTTCCACATTTTGCAACAGTTCCAATACCTCGCGGCCGTCGGCGGCTTCCGCCACCACATCAATGTCGTCTTCCAGCGCCAGCAGGCGGCGGATGCCATCGCGCACAATCGGATGGTCGTCGGCAATCATGACGCGAATACGAGGCTTTCCCACCGGCTGAGATGAGCTTCCGAGTTTTTCGTCGGGTGTGGGTGAGGTGTTTTCCATGACCTTAGTTCCTGCCGTCTCGTTTTGATTCTAAATCTCACTTAGTACTCAGTCAATTCAGGTAACTCTCAGACAATTATCGACTTTCACCTTAATCCAGGCTAAAGAAGTTAAGTACTTCAACCCGCCGGAAATCCGCCGCCTCCCCCCTGCCTACACGATTATGCTTATCGGACGCCGCCCGCTTAAGAAAGCCTTCCGGCCGGCTCACCCCGGCCTGCGTTCGGCCTTGGCTTCGCG
>CAYSBM010000213.1:574-1703 GCA_964429095.1 uncultured Solibacteraceae bacterium
CTCAGACAATAATCGACTTTCACCTTAATCCACGCTAAAGAAGTTTAGTACTTCCACCCGCCGGAAATCCACCTCCTTTCTCCTGCCTACACTATTATGCTTATGGGACGCCGCCCGCTAAAGGGGCCCCCGGCCGGCTCACACTGGACTGCGTTCGGCCTTGGCTTCGCTCTTTTTCCGGATTTCGATGTTCAACCGTTTGATTTTCTGGTTGAGCGTCGATAATGGAATGCGCAGCGCCTCGGCTGCATCCGTCTGGCTCCAGTTGGCTGCCTCCAGCGCCTCCAGGATCTTGCGCCGCTCAAAATCAGCCACAATTTCAAACAGCGAAGCGTCGGCGGGCAAATAACCCTTGGCGTCGCGGCGGATGCGCATGCCGCTGGCCTGCAGCAGGAAGTCCGGCAGCACGCTCACCGGCACGACCGGCTCGGTGGTGAGCACCACGGCGCGCTCGACAACATTCTCCAATTCCCTGACGTTGCCCGGCCAGTTGTGCTCCATCAGGATCGCCATGGCTTCCGGCTCAAACTTCAGCACCGAGCGCCGGTTGGCATCCAAGAATTTCTCGTTTTCCTGGCAATACTTGGTGAAGAAGTACTCCACCAAAGCCGGAATATCCTCTTTGCGGTCACGCAGCGGCGGCAGCGCCAGGTTGATGACGTTGATGCGGTAGAACAGATCTTCGCGAAACTTGCCTTCCTCGACCAGCCGCCGCAGATCGGAATTGGTGGCCGCCAGGATTCTGACATCCACCTTGACCGTCTCGCTCGAGCCCAACGGCATAAACTCTTTCTCCTGCATCACGCGCAGCAGTTTGGCCTGTATATCGAGACTGATCGTGCCGATCTCGTCGAAGAAAATGGTGCCGTTGTTGGCGATCTCGAAATAGCCGCGCTGGCGGGCCACAGCGCCGGTGAACGAGCCTTTCTCATGCCCGAAAAGGGTGCTTTCCAGCAGTTCCAGGGGCAGCGAGCCGCTGTTGACGGCTACAAAAGGCTGATCGGCGCGCGGCGAATTGGCATGGATAGCCTTGGCGATCAGCTCCTTGCCGGTGCCGGTTTCACCCGTAATCAGGATGTTAGCGCGGCTGGGGGCCAGCTGAGGCACCAGATCCCGAACCCGGAGCAGG
>CAYSBM010000213.1:1713-6124 GCA_964429095.1 uncultured Solibacteraceae bacterium
CTTTTGCCGATAATGTTCGGGAAACTGTAGCGCTGTTTGAGAGCGCGCTTAAGCTGGAGGTTCTCTTCTTCCAGCCTTCGCTTGCCGATCATACGGTCGATCTCGATCAGCAGCTTCTCGTTGTCCCAGGGTTTGGAGAAATAGTCGTTGGCGCCGGCCTTCAGGGCGTTCACGGCCACCTCGACCGAGCCGTAGGCCGTGATGAGGCAAACTGGGGTTACCGGATCCCGCCGCCGCACTTCGGCCAGCACCTCCATGCCCGAGCGGTCCGGCATCATAAGATCCAGCAGCACCAGGTCGTAGCCGCGGCGTTCGAGCTTGCGCAAGCCCTCACCGGCGGTGGAGGCGGTTTCCACCTGGTAGCCTTCGGCCCCTAGAAGGTCCTGAAGGCTCTCGCAGATATCGGCCTCGTCGTCTATTACGAGAATGCGGCCCCTGGTGGCCGCCACCTGTGGTTCGCTGTTCGG
This sequence comes from uncultured Solibacteraceae bacterium, assembly GCA_964429095.1. Lineage (GTDB taxonomy): Bacteria > Acidobacteriota > Terriglobia > Bryobacterales > Bryobacteraceae > JAJFUV01. The sequence goes on from CAYSBM010000213.1 coordinate 2,181, forward strand.
GTCAGGCATTCACGGGCTTCCTGACGGCGGGAAATTCCAGCGTGAAGCGTGTGCCGGCGCCGGGCCGGCTGTCAACTTCGATTGATCCGCCGTGCTCTTTTACGATGCCATAAGTCACCGCGAGGCCCAAACCCGTGCCCTTCCTGCTGGCCTTGGTGGTAAAGAAAGGATCGTAGATCCGCGACAGGTGTTCGGGTGGAATACCGTGACCGCTGTCGGCGACTTCCACACGTACGCTGCCGTTTTCGCTCCAGGTGCGGATGCGCAGTTCGCCGCCGCCTTCCATGGCGTCACGGGCGTTCAAGAACAGGTTTAGGAACACCTGCTGGAGTTTGCCGAAATCGCCGCGGATTTCCGGTAGCGGCTCGGTGGTCTCCACATTCACCCGCACCCCCGCGCTTTCCAGTTGGTGCTCAATCAGCGTCAGGGTTTCCCGGATGGCCCGGTTCAGGCTGACTTCGCCTTGTTCCTTGGCCGAGGTGCGAGAAAAGTTCAACAGCGAGTTGACGATCTCACTGGCGCGGAAGGTCTGCTTGGCGATCTTGTCCAGCAGCCGCGACTTTTGCTCGTCGCCGGAGATCTGCTTGGCCAGCATCTGGGCATAGTTGGAAATGACCGCCAGCGGGGTGTTCACTTCGTGCGCCACGCCCGCCGCCAGCAGCCCTATGGAACTCATCTTGTCGGCCTGCATCAGGCGGCGCTCCAGTTCGTCCCTCTCGGTCACGTCATCCAGAATGATTAACCGCCCGATGCGCTCGCTCTCCTTGGAAACCAGCGGTGCTATGGCGATGTTCAGCACCAGTTCAGCACCCCCGCCGGTTTCGCGAGCGGGCAGGGAGCCCGGCTGAAGAGCAAATTTGTAGATGTTGTGAATTCCGGTTTCGTCCTTAACCCGCTCGAACTGTTCCACCAGCGCCGCCGGGAACAGTTCATGCAAGCGCCGCCCCACGGCCGCCTCGCGCGGGATGCCGGTCAGACGTTCCATCTGGCCGTTCCAACTTTCCACGCGGTCTTCCAGGTCGGCGGCCAGAATGCCGACGCTGATCGATTCCACAATGTTCTCGGAAAATTCCTTGAGCCTTTCGTATTCGCGAACCTTGCGTTCCAGAGATTGGTACAGACGCGAATTCTCAATGGCAATACCCACCGAGCCGGCCAGCGCCACCAGCAGTTCTACGTCGTCGCTGGAAAGGAAGTCGCCCTTCTCGGTGCGGCTGGCGCCGATGTAGGCGATGGTCCGCCCCCGCACGATGCACGGGACATAATAGGTCAGGTCCAGGTCCGCAATCGTCTGCCGGACCGACGCCGGCCAGTTTCGTGATTTCACATCCAGGAAATGCCGGGTACGCTCAATGAACAGGTAAGGGCCGGAAGGCTTTTCCTCGAGGAAGCTCAGATCCAGACCCTCGCCGCTGGTCAGCAGGCGGCCTGAGCGGTCGCGCACCCCTATGGCTTTTTGCAGGCGAAAACGTCCGCTGGCCTCGTCGTAGAGGAAAAACGCTACGGCGGGAATTGAAAGCGTTCGGGCCAACCGGTCCGCCACCGCCGTCAGCGTGGCGTCCAAATCGGTTTCCGAACCCAGTTCACGCGCAAATTCAGTGAGGGTCTGCCGGTAGTCGTACCGGTCCTTATAAAAGTAATACCGGTCGAGCTGTTCCTGGATCCAATTGCGGATGGGCTGGAAAACGAAAGTAGCGATCAGCACCAGAGTTACAAACGCCGAAGGGCTGACTTCTTGTGACCTTCCCAGGGAAAAGATCAGTCCGTAAAATACGCCCAGCACGCATAAAGTAGCCAGGGTATAGACGTAGCCTTGCTGGAAGATGATGTCCACGTCCATCAGGCGGTAGCGGAGGATCGCGTACGCCCAGGCCAGCGGTATAAAAATCAGCGACAACACCGCCAGCTTCATCGCCGTCCCGGGTACCGCGCCGAGCGTATAAGGAATCACATAAAAGACTGTGTAAGGAATCACACCCGCCACCGCGCCATTGCGCAGCCACTTCAACTGGTGGCGCACGATGGGTTCCTCGGTGCGGCGGTACCGTAAGGTGAGCGCCAATGCGCCCAGCAGGTAGCCGGCGGCCAGAAACGGCACCCAGATGCGGTCCAGCAACCAGTTCAATTCGATGGGCGAGATCCCGCCCCGCAAAGTTCCCGAAGCCACGCCGCCATAGAGCGCCAACATGGCCAGCGCCGGCAGGTAAAGCAGCGACGCGACCCCGCGCCGCCGCAACCAGCGCACAGGCTCGGGGAAAATGAGACTGAAGTGCAGGAAAATGGTGGGAGCTAGCAGACCCGCCGCCACGTTGCCCCAATAGATCACCCGGTCGAAATCGTTCAACTTGCCGGTGTAATGGAAGGTATAAAGGATGAACGAACTCAGACACAGCAGGTAGAAATGCTGGGCTTTCTCAGCCGTGTCGCGGCGGAAATATACAAACAGCCCGATGGCCAGATAGGCAAAGCCGATCAAGTACTGGTAGTAAAGCGTCGGCTCTTCGGGCCGCTCGCCGACAATCAGCTTGGCCTTGACTTCCAGCCCCGCCCGTCGGATTACGTACTCCGTGCTGTTCCAACTGCCGATTCCCACCAGGATGCGGGTAATATCCAGGGCGTTGTCAACTGGAAGTCCGCCTATCCGCAGAAGAATGTCCCCGGTTCGCAGCCCCGCCTTTTCTCCGGGGCTGCCGGGAGCAATATAGAAAGCTTCCACCCCTTGCGGGCGGTCCACCCAGGTGACGCCGTCTTCCGGGAGGTGGAAACGGCTCTGCTGCTGAAGGTTGATTCCAGCCGCAACAATGGCGGCGGCGGTCAGGATGACCAGGAGCGCGCTGGAAATCTGGACCTTCAGATCCTTCATATCGTTGATCCGGCTGCCGGAGCCGCCTTCCTACACTGACCCGCTACCGCCCATGCACGTAGCCTGCCAGTCCGGATGGCCGGCCAACAGCCAAAGCTTACACTGGTTTACCGATGACGAGGCTGTTTGCTCGGCGGTTTCCTTCACAATTCGGGAGAAACTTCATACGGAGTTGCGGAGCCTACACCACAAGTGTAACCCAAGCTCGACGGCTACGCGTCTAACGGTCGAGACAAAACGGGGACCGTGATGCGTGAAAGGCCATGGGTCCGCCTTGACGCTCTTTGCGGGCGGGACCTAGAATTGAGGTTGCAGGTGATCCACTCTTGGCGTTCCCGAGGAGTATGAAGAGACAGCTTGTTTTCGCCTGTTGTTTGCTGGTTGGCCTGGCAGCCTTGCCGACGGCGGGTTGGGCGGCAGAGAAGCCCACTAAAGCCGATGCGCAGGAGGCACGGGAAACCGTAGCCAAACCTCTTTCGGAAAGGCAGCGGCGCAAGCGCGAGGAAAGGTTGCGTAAAGAGTTGGAAACGCCGTACCGGAAGTGGCTCAACGAAGATGTAACCTACATCATCACCGACGAGGAGCGGGCCGCATTCAAGCGCCTGTCCACCGACGAGGAGCGCGAACAATTCATCGAGCAGTTCTGGTTGCGCCGTGACCCCACTCCGGACACCGCCGAGAATGAGTTTAAGGAAGAGCATTACCGCCGGATTGCTTACGCCAATGAGCGGTTTGCCTCAGGCATCCCTGGCTGGAAAACCGACCGCGGCCGGATCTACATCACCTACGGTCCCCCGGATGAGATCGAGTCCCACCCTTCGGGCGGCAGTTATGAACGCCCGTTTGAAGAGGGCGGCGGCACTACGTCAACCTTCCCGTTTGAGAAGTGGCGCTACCGCTGGATCGAAGGCATTGGCACGGATATCATCATTGAATTTGTCGATCCCACCATGACGGGAGAGTACCGCATGACGATGGATCCGTCGGAGAAAGACGCGCTACTGATGGTCCCCAACGCCGGCCTCACTCTGATTGAACAGATGGGTTTGGCCGACAAGGCGGACCGCGTCAGCCGCCCCGC
>CAYSBM010000214.1:0-3449 GCA_964429095.1 uncultured Solibacteraceae bacterium
GCCGGCCGCACGGACCTTGTCGCGTAAGGCGGCCTCGAGCGCCGCGCCTTCGGGTCCGATCTCTTTGAAGCCGGCGGAAATAACCACGGCTCCCCGTACGCCCACCTCGCCGCATTGACGGATGAGGCCGGGAATGGTTGGCGGCGGCGTGGCGATGACAGCCAAGTCCAACTCCGCCGGTACGTCCTTCACGCTCGGGTAGGCCTTGATCCCCAGCACGTTGCTGCGCTTGGGATTGATGGGAAATACCGTGCCGCCGAATGGCGTGCTGATCAGGTTCCAAAAAGTTGTGCGTCCGACCGTGCCGGGGTTCTCGGTTGCGCCGATGACAGCGACGTTCTTCGGCCGAAAAAACACGTCCAGGGGGTGCTCGGTCTGCCGCAGGATATCATGTGCCGACTCCTGCGACTTCTTCATATACATTTTCATGAGGGCTTGCTCCTTGGTTCAGGTAGAACTCAAACTATTGCGAGATTATCAACCTTTATCATCCGATTAACCGGCCTTCAGCGCAAGTCTTCCAAGTAGGCAAACACGGCTTCAGAACGTCCCGCGATACACTGAACTGAGGAATGAAGGCCACGCTACGCTCAATCGGGACCCGCCAGGCCGAAGCCTGGGCGCAAGCCGCCGGCGTGCGCGAGTGCCTGCAATGGTTTACGCGCGAGAAACAGTGGATCAACGAACGTCACATTCAGCTTTGCCGCGTTCCGGCTCCGACCTTCCTGGAGCAAGCGCGCGCCGAGTGGATGGCGTCCGAGTTTCGATCCCTGGGCTGGAAGGCCGAAATTGACCGCGCCGGAAATGTTGTGGCTACGCTGCCCGAAGCGGTTGAAAACCCGTCAGCGGCCGTGACGGCGCATTTAGACACGGTTTTGGCCCCGCGCCAACCGGAAGAGATACAGGTTTGCGGCGACGGGCGGCTGCTAGGGCCCGGCGTGGCCGATAATGGCGCAGGACTGGCTGCTCTGTTGGCCATGGCCGCGGCCATGAACGGCGGTCCGGCGGGGAACTGGCGCCGCCGCATCGCGCTGGTGGCCAACGTAGGGGAGGAGGGGGAGGGCAACCTGAGCGGCATGCGCTACCTTTGCCGGCAGTCCCGTCTTGGCGCCAGCTTGAAAAACTTTCTGGTGCTAGACGGTCCGGGCACGGACTCGATTACCGTGCACGCGTTGGGCAGCCGGCGTTTTGAGGTGGTTTACACGGGAGCCGGCGGACACAGTTGGAGCGATTATGGCGCCGCTAACCCCGTGCACGCTTTGTGCCGCGCCATCGTGCTCTTCAACGACTGCCCGGAGGACAATCCGCCGGGCGGGCCGCGGTACTCGTACAATTTCGGCATCATCGAGGGAGGGGTCAGCGTTAATTCGATTCCAGCCGAGGCGCGGGCGAAGGTGGATTTGCGCGCCGAGACACAGGTCAAGATGGACCAACTGGCCGCCTGGCTGAACGAATGCGTGGAGCGCGCGCTGGAAATTGAAAACCAGCGGGCCAGTGGTCCCAAGCTGGGTGTACGCATACGTGAGATCGGTTCACGTCCTTGCGGGCGCTTGAGCCCAGACGCCGGGATTCTGGAAATCCTGCGAGCCGTGGACTGCCACCTGGGCATCCGGGCGCAGTTGGATTGTTCTTCAACCGACGCCAATATCCCGATTTCTTTGGGGCTGGAGGCGCTTTCGATTGGGGCTGGCGGCCAGGGCGGCGGAGCGCACACCACCGCCGAGTGGTACAACCCGGAGGGGCGTGACTTGGGACTGAAGCGGATTTTGCTTGCCATGTGCCTGCTGGCGAACCGGGAACAAGATCCCACAGGCCTTTCATGATGCACCCGGCCCCAGCAACTCACAGCCGCCGCTGGCAGGCTGAGCTGGCGCTGGTTTTCATTACCCTCATCTGGGGGTCGACCTTCGTGGTGGTGAAGCAGGCTCTGGAAAGCGTGAGCACGCTGTTGTTCCTGGCCCTGCGCTTCAGTTTGGCTTCGCTGGCGCTGCTGGTGGTGTTCCGCCAAATGCGTTTGGCGCCCGGCAGCCAAAAGCGCGTGCTGGCCGGCGGCGCTCTGGCGGGCGTCTGTCTGTTCGGCGGCTACGTTTTCCAAACTATCGGATTGCGCTCCACCACGCCATCAAAATCCGCCTTTATCACCGGTTTGTCCGTGGTGCTGGTGCCTTTGTTGAGTTCCGTTGTCCACAGAAAGGCGCCGGAGTTGGCCGAAGCGCTGGGGATTGTGCTGGCCGCCGGTGGACTGGCGCTGATGACACTGGATGAAAAGAACTCAACTATTTCGACGGGCGACCTTTTGACCTTGATCAGCGCTTTCGGTTTCGCCGTTCACATCATGGTGCTGGGGCACTATTCACGGCGCGAGAGATTCGAAGCTCTGAGCATCATGCAAATTGTGACCTGCGCTCTACTGGCTTTGGCGACCTTCTGGTGGGCGGAGGCGCCGCACATCGTATGGGGGACCAGTCTGCTGATCGCCTTGGCCATCACCGGATTACTGGCCACGGCGCTGGCGTTTACCGTGATGGCGTGGGCCCAGCAGCACACCACGGCGGCGCGCACGGCGCTATTGTTTGTACTGGAGCCGGTGTTTGCGGCGCTGACTTCCTATGTGGTGGAAGGAGAGGTATTCACGCTGAGGGGTGGCACCGGCGCGGCGCTGATCCTGGCGGGCATTGTTCTGGTCGACGTGAAACCCTTCCGGCGCCGCAAGCATCCACCTTGAATGGAAGGGTAATTTCGATTTTTCTATGAGGTATAGTGAAACCAGCAACTCCCGGAGGTTTTCAGATGAAACTGTTGAGCGCCATGAATAGACACAGGCTCGTGGCGGTAGGCGGCCTTACCGTGGTTTTGGGGATCGGCGTCCTGATCGGGACGCTGATCAACACCGGCGTGAAGGCGGCCAAGATGCAATCCCAAGCCGCCGCCCCGGACGCCACACCGCTGGTCATTCCCAGCCCCGTGCCGGTGCCCAGCGAATTCAGCAAGCTGGCGCGGCAACTGGAGCCCGCGGTGGTGAACGTCACCTCTTCGTATGAGCAGAAACAACAGCGGTCGGCGCAGCCCCGCCGGCGGCAACAAACGCCTCCTGACGAGGAGGACGATGATGGGATGGACCTGTTCCGGCGCTTTTTTGGTCAACCCGGTCCGGATATTCAGATTCCGCGGATCCGGCCTGCGGCCACCGGTTCAGGGGTGAGTGTTGATCCCAAAGGCTACATCATCACCAACAACCACGTCGTCGATGGCGCCGAGACCATCAAAGTAAAATTGCACGGGGACAAGACCGAGTATAGGGCCAAGTTGATCGGCGACGACCCCGCGACCGACCTGGCGGTTCTCAAGAATGACGTAGGCAAACCCCTGCCCTACGCCCGCATTGGAAACTCCGACGCGGTGCAAGTGGGAGAGTGGGCCATCGCCATCGGCTCCCCCTTCGGACTGGA
>CAYSBM010000214.1:3459-6112 GCA_964429095.1 uncultured Solibacteraceae bacterium
GAGATGAACTGGGCGGCCAGTTCCAGCGCTTCCGGCAAACCGACGCGGCCATCAATCCCGGCAACAGCGGCGGGCCGCTCATCAACATGCGGGGCGAGGTGATCGGGATCAATACCATGATCGCCTCCACCACACGCGGCTCGCAGGGCGTAGGCTTTGCCTTGCCCATCAACACCGCCGTCAAGGTTTACAACCAGATCATCCGTAGCGGCAAGGTGACGCGCGGCAGCATTGGCGTGAAATTCCCCCGTGAGGACCGGCCCGAGTTGCTCAAGAGTTTCGGCGCCACTCAGGGAGTTCCCGTTCTGGAGGTGACTCCGGGCGGTCCGGCAGCCAAGGCAGGCCTCAAGCCGGAGGACATCATTGTTGCGATGGACGGAAAGCCGATCAAGAACGGCACCGAATTAGTGGAGCGGGTGGCCGATTCGCCGATTGGATCGACGGTGGTGCTGACTGTCGACCGGGGCGGCAAAAAGATGGACTTTAAGGTAACCATTGAGGACCGCGCCAAGCTGTTCCCCGATGAGGCCGGCAGCTCCCGCCGGAGCGGAGAACCGGATTCCGAAGAAGGGCAGCAGGCCAAGTTTGGCATGTCGATCCGCGAATTCACGCAGGCCGAGAAGGACCAGATGGGTTTCAAGGATTCGCGCGGCGTGCTGGTCACCAATGTCGAAGCGGGCTCGTTCGCCAGCGACATCGGCTTGCAGCCTAGAGACGTGATTGTGTCCATTAACCGGCAGCCGGTCAGTTCGGTCGCCGACGTTAAGCGCATCCAGGCGTCGATCAAGCCCGGCGACCCGGTGACGTTCCGCGTCATGCGCGCCGATCGCCGGCAGCGTCCGGTGGAGTGGATCAGCCTGTTCCTGGCGGGCACTCTGCCGCCCAATCAGTAGCCTTCCAAAAGCGGGAGGGCCGCCTTTGGCCCTCCCGCCTCTGATAGACTTTTAGCTTGCGCCTGTATATAAGTGTTCTGGTGGCCGCGCTGGTGGCGGCGAGCTTGCTTGTGTCGGCGGGGGGATCTGCCGCGCCGTCCAGCAGCAAGAAAGTCTCCTCCCGCTCCACGAAGAAAAAGAAGCGTTCCAAGGCCAAAGTGCGCCCGGCATGGCGCCAATCTCAACAGGCTCCCACACCGGAACGATACAAAGAGATCCAGCAAGCGCTCATGCAGAAAGGGTATTTGAAGGGTGCGGCGACGGGCATCTGGGATGCCGAATCGGTGCAGGCGATGAAGCGTTTTCAGGCCGACCAGAACCTCACTCCGACCGGCAAACCGAGCGCGCTAGCGCTGATCGCGCTGGGTCTGGGACCCAAGCGGGAGCCGAAAGGTAAGAACGGACAGGCTGATCTGCAACTACCGCCGCAGGCGGAACAAGGTGCCAAACCATGATTATCGGTGTGCCAAGAGAAGTGAAAGACCATGAAGCCCGGGTGGCGCTGGTTCCCAGCGGCGTCACCGCGCTGCGCGAGGCGGGCCATGAAGTGCTGGTTCAGGCGGGGGCGGGCGAGGGCAGCTCGATCAGCGATGAGGAGTACGCTGCCGCCGGGGCGCGCCTAGCGGCCACCGCCGCCGAAACCTGGGCGGGAGCCGACCTGGTGGTGAAGGTGAAGGAACCGCAGCCTGCCGAGTATGGGTTTCTGCGCCCCCATCTGGTGTTGTTCACCTACCTGCACCTGGCGCCCCTGCCGGAGTTGACCGCGCGGTTGGTGGACCACCAGGTGAGCGGCGTGGCTTATGAAACCATCCGCGAGACCGACGGTTCACTGCCGCTGCTCACGCCCATGAGCGAGGTGGCTGGGCGCATGTCCATACAAGTCGGCGCCCAGTATTTGATGGCCCCCAATGGAGGGCGTGGTTTGTTGATTGGAGGTGTGCCGGGAGTGGCGCCGGCCAAGGTAGTGATTCTCGGCGGCGGAGTGGCTGGGCTTAAGGCGGCCAAAATGGCCTGGGGCAGGGGAGCGCATGTCACCGTCATTGATAAGAACCCCAACCGCCTCCGCGCGCTGGACGATATCTTTAACAGCCAGATCGTGACTCTGGCTTCAAACGCCTGGACCATCCGCGAATCGGTCTCGCAAGCGGACCTGCTGGTGGGGGCGGTGCTGGTTCCCGGCGCTTCGGCGCCAAAGTTGGTCAAGCGCGATTTGGTTGCCCGGATGAAGCGCGGCGCTGTGGTGGTGGATATCGCCATCGATCAGGGCGGATGTCTGGAAACTTCACGCGCCACTACGCACAGCGACCCGGTATACAATGTGGGCGGGGTGCTGCATTACTGCGTCTCAAATATGCCTGCGGCGGTGCCGCACACCTCCACCTTCGCACTCACCAACGCCACGTTCCCCTATCTATTGCAGATTGCCAACCTCGGATTGGAACGCGCGGCGCAGGAAAGCGCGGCGATCGCCGGAGGTGTGAACACCTTCCGGGGGCACATAACCTGCGCTGCGGTCGCCGAGTCGCAAGGCAAGCCCTGGCGGGACCTGAAATCCCTGCTATAGCCGTACGCGGCAACAGGCGTCTACGGATAATCGATGTGGCATTTTTCGCCTTTTGAAGCGCTGCGTGTAAGATAATACTTTGGATCCTTGATCCGCAGCGGCCCGGATATGCCGACTTTGACGCCCCTCACCTCCGCGTTCGAAAAGCTCACCTTTG
>CAYSBM010000215.1:0-6106 GCA_964429095.1 uncultured Solibacteraceae bacterium
TTCTGAAATACTGGAAGTGGAAGAACCGCTCACAGGGGGCACGCGTTACAGGGTGAGCCGCGGGGCACACGGGAGCCCAAGCGAAGCACACGCGGCGGGATCCAGCGTGTACCGGCTTTCGCGCAAGATTTTCATCCTGGCTTTTCCCCGCGATTTCTTCGGCAGTCCGGCCAGCGGCAGTTATAGTTGCCCAGTCTTCCTGCCAGATGCCAGGATTGCTTCGGCGGAACTGTACGTGACCAACAGCAGGGGCAACAGCCCGACGGCAATCAAGTGCTTTACCACAACTCTGAGCGAAGGCCTGCGAACGCTGTGGGGAGGACAGATCTCCTTACAGGTGGAAGGCTTTCTAGCTATTCAGACTGACGCGGCACCGCCGGTGGTGGTGGATATGACGCACACGGTTAGAGATATTTACGCTGTTGTAAGCGAGGCACCCAACAGCGCGCCCATTGAGCTGCGTTTGCGGCAGAACGAAGATGAGATCTGCCGGCTAACGGTCCCGGCAGGCGCGACGCAATCCAACGTAGTGAATGGATTCGGACTGCCGCCTCTTCTAGCACAGTCCCTGATTCATCTCGACATCCTGTCGGTCGGGCAGTCCATCGATACCACGCCGGGGCGCAATCTCACGGTTATCGTGAGGCTCTGAGGGGTGCTGATGCGGGAGACTTTAGAGAAACTCCGTCCAGACCGGGATTTGCAGTGTTACTTTGAGAGGCCTTCGGCGGTGGCCGCTCTCAGCCAAGCCAGCGCATCGGGATTCCGGTTGAGCGGAACATGGCGGCAGCAGTTCGATTGGGCAGTCATTGAGTGGAACCGAGACAACATTTTTGAGCATCCTCACCTGCGCAACCTTCCCGATGGCGATTTAAGCGGGCTCACTCTGTCGTACGAGGAAACGCGGGAAAACTGTATGGAGATGGACTGCGACCTCTATCCGACGGTGGAATGGCCATACTTGCGCATCTGGGCGCTGGAAAACGACGTAGAAGGGCTTTACAAAGTCAGACTTCTCGACCATGCGACGCCGGTGAAGGGCGCCCACGCCTGCGCCACGGCTGAATTTGTCTTGCAGGGCAGCGCCACCTCGGGAGACTATGTCGGCCTCGCTTGGCTGGAAGAGCATCACACATATCAACTCTACGCTTCAGACACTCTGGAGACCGCGGCGCAGGCGATTGTTGACAGCATCAATGCGTTTTCGCAGACGATGCGGGCAATCCGGCTAGGGACGACCATCCGGCTCATTTACACGGGCCCCGGGCAGACGATCGAGAACAGCACGACAGGGGCAAATGGCAACCGGATTGGGGTCTACGGTTTTGTGGCGGGAGCAAAGACTGAAGTCTGGACTCCCGAATGGTCGAGATTGAGTGGAGGGGCCTCGCCGACAAAATGGCGCGTGGAACTGAACTTCGGAACTCTGAAGGATGTGGATGGGCGGACGGTGCCGACGCAAGCGGTTCGCAAGATGCGGTGGACCTACGCGGCCGCGTTTCAGCGGGGCGAATTCACGCGCAAGGAGTTCGAAGTGAGGGTGTCGAACTGGGCTGTTAGCGGGGAGCGCCGACAATACCGAGTGGCGGGCCCGGGGAGCAGAAGAATCGAGGACGATGCGTGCGAAGTGGAGTACACCGGCGGGTGGGAGAGTGCCGCGGGTAACTTCTCCGGGGGCTCGATCCATCAGGCGACCTCGCCGGGCAGCACGGTGACATGCAGGTATCAACACCCCCAGGTTCATGAACTCTATCTGGGTACGCGTGCTTGTCATAGCGGCTCGACAGTCACAATCCAAATAGATGATCAAACAAGCTTCAGCCGCAATCTAAAGATAGCCGGAGAAGACGTCCTGGTCCGGTTACCGCTCGGCGAAGTAGCGGCAGGCGAGCACACGGTTTGCATTCGCCATGAAGGAGCTCCGGGCGAGTACTTCTACTTCGACTTTCTGGAAGCGGCAATCCCGTCTTTCGTACTGCCGGAAAGCTCCACGGAAACCAAGCTCACCCTGGCCACGGACTGGGACACGGACCACTCGCTGGCACTGGCACCAGAGAGGACGGCGTGGTTGCTGCACAAACTGGGATTTCGAGGCCGGGCCAACCACTATGTTGGCGCGCTATGGTTCTATGAGCTCTATCGAAAGAATCATCAATACGCGTCAGCAAGAGTGGATTTCGTAGGCACGCCGCAGTTCAGCGCAGTGACGGCCTTATGCATCGGAAGGGTGGACGAGCCGCCCGAGAAACAGTTAATTCTGACTCATGTGAACAAGATTGGGGACACCGCGGAGAGCGTTGCACGGGCGTTTGAATTGGAGATCAACCGCGGCTACATGGCGATCCGCGCAGAGGCCGACGGCGCCAGCCTGACGATTTACGCGCGGCAGATGGGCAGCGAGGGAAACCTCTGGAAGGTCACGGGACTACCCGTTTCGGGCCCGTTCTACGTGCAAGCGGGTGAGGGGACCCTCGACGGCGGCGTAGACGGCAAATGGACGACGGACACCGGCGCCGAGCAGAAGATCAACCGCGCAGCGCGCGACTGGAGCCGAAGCTACTACGAAGCTCTGCGCGGATATGGGATCGAGGTTACGGCAGCCTTCAGCCTGGAGTTGCAACACGGAGATGACTCCGCCGAAGCGGGCATAGCACAACGGTACGCCGATGGAAGCGCCTGCTGGTTGAACACGCCGGCACTTCAAACCAATTTCAGCCCTGGGAGTGTGAATTTCTGGAAACAGGCGCATTTGGAGATGGCAGCGGTAATGAATGAGGCGGGCCTGACTCCCTACCTGCAATTTGGCGAAGTCCAATGGTGGTACTTTCCTACCCGGTGGGACAGGAATACAAACCAGTGGGTAAACACCGGCAGCATGCCATTTTACGATGCTTACACGATGGGGCGGTTCCAAAGCGCTTACAACCGCTCGATGCATGTCTTCAGCTCCCATGAAGAAGATCCCGCGCCGCATCCCGAAGAAGTTGCGCTGCTGCAAACACTGGTTGGGGAATTCACGGCTGCCGTCGCCGCGCATGTACGGGCGCGGTACCCGGCGTGCCGTTTTGAGGTCCTATATCCGGTTGACGTAAATCACACGGCTTTGAACCGGCTGATCAACTATCCGGACACAGAGTGGACGCCAGAAAAGCTGGATTGTTTAAAGACCGAGAGCTTTTCTTACACCTCCGCCCGCGATCTAGACCGCAGCCGCGCTTCCATGGACTTCAGCTCGGCAAAGGGTTTTCCGCAGTCCAAGCGCAGCCATCTGACGGGCATCGGCGATTACGCCACTGCGTGGCTCAAAGAGGTCCGGCTGGCGCAGGCGGAAAACCTTGAGAGCGTGGTCTTGTTCGCTCTGGACCAGTTCTGCCTGATCGGCTATCCGGTTCCACTCAGGCAAAGCATGCGGCGCGGCTTGAGAATGGGTTAAGCAAGCAGCACACGCATCTTGGAGCGCATGACGGATGTAAGGTATAGTTAACTCTTCAGTCGTGGTTCTGGCGCAACGAGTTTCCAAAATCTACCCTCTCTACAAGCGTCCCTCGGACCGCATCCTTGAAGTGTTTTCCTTCGGCCGGCGCCGGCGTCACAAAGAATTCTGGGCGTTGCGCGACGTCAGCTTCCGGGCAGAGAGAGGAGAAGTGGTAGCGCTGGTGGGCCCGAACGGATCCGGCAAGAGCACGCTGCTGCAAATTGTGAGCGGCCTATTGCAGCCCACCGGGGGGCGGGTGGTAGTGGAAGGGCGAGTGGCGGCCTTGCTGGAACTGGGTGCGGGCTTCAACCCCGAGTTCACGGGACGCGAGAACGTTTATTTGAATGGCGAAATCATGGGGCTGTCGCGGCGCGAGGTGGAACGCGCATTTCCCAGCATCGAAGCATTCGCCGAGATCGGCGAGTTTATCAACCGCCCGGTAAAGGAATACTCGAGCGGGATGTATGTACGCCTGGCGTTCGCCACTGCCATCCACGTGGAGCCTGAGGTGCTCATCGTCGATGAGGCATTAGCCGTCGGTGACGCCATTTTCGCCAACCGCTGCATCCAAAAATTCGAGGAGCTCAAACAGCAGCAGGTTACCGTCATTTTCGTTTCTCACGATCTCGGGCTTGTGAAGCGCCTGGCGCACCGAGCCATCTTGCTGCTGAACGGGCAAGTGGCGGCGGAGGGAGAACCGAGCAGTGTGGTGAACCGCTATGTCGGTTTCGTGCTGGAGCGGCAGCAGGCGCACCCCGGTGAAGAGGACGCCGGCGGAGAGCGATTCAACGCGAGCTTCCGGCACGGCGACGGGGCGAGCCGGATCACCGATGTGCGGATCCTCGACGAGCGAGGGAACCCCGCCAGCGTGATTGCCAGCGGCAGCTTGGTGCGGGTGCAGGTGCGCGCGGAGTTCCGGCAAAGAGTCGTGGAGCCGGTAGTCGGCATTCTGGTGAGAAACCGGCTGGGCATCGACGTGTACGGCACCAACACGCGCATCGAACAGCGCGCACTGGGCACATTGCAGGCAGGCGAAATTTTGGAAGTGGAGTTCCGCTTCGCATGCCTGTTGACCAGGCAGGAGTACACGTTGACGGTTGCCACGCAGTATCTTGACGGCTCCAGCCAGGACTGGCTGGACGACGTGCTGGCTTTTCGGGTGGCGGACCAAAGCGAGACAGCAGGATTCGCTCATCTGCCAACCGAGATTGAGTGGCGCAAGTTGGCCGGAAACAAGTGAACTGAAGATGATTTATATCATTGTTCTCGCTTCGGTAGTGCTCGTGTTGCTGACAGTAACGGTCGTGAAAATGCGCAGCGTCCACAACCAAGCGGACTTTTTGGTGGCCGGGCGCAAACTGCCGTGGACGGTGCTGGTATTCACCCTGCTGTCGTCCTGGATCGGGGCCGGCAGTCTGTTCGCTGGAGGAGAAAACGCATATCGCAACGGATTCGCGGCGCTCTGGCAACCGGCGGGAGGCTGGCTGGGTCTGGTGGTGATCTACGGCATAGCGGGGCGCGCGCGGCGCTTCGCGCAATTCACGATTCCGGACCTGCTGGAGACGCGCTACAACGCGGCGGCCCGGGTGGCGGGCACCATCGCCATCATCATTTCCTATACGGTGATCACCAGTTACCAGTTCAAAGGCGGGGGCGACATTTTGCACCTGATTTTTCCGGAGGTGGACCGGACGACGGGTATGTACATCATCGCCGCCTTCGTGATCACATTCACCGCGGCGGCGGGCATGGCTTCGGTGGCATATTTGGATCTGGTGATCGGCCTGCTGGTGACCACAATCGTCATCACCGCGCTGCCTCTGTTGGTCAGCGACGCGGGTGGATGGGCGGAAGTGCGCCGATCCCTGCCGGCATCACATTTCAGACCGCTGGGAGCCCTAACCCTCTGGCAAGCGCTTGGCCTCACGCTGCCCACCATGCTGCTGCTGATCGGCAATCAGGGCATGTATCAGAAGTTTTTATCGGCGCGTTAAGAGAGGGACGGGAAGAGCGCGGTGGGCGGCTGGATCGCCGGCACGATATTGCTGGAGACGTTATTGATCACGCTGGCGGTGGTTGGCAGTTCCAAGTTCCGCCCGGACAATCCACGAGAGATATTGCTGGTAAGCGCGAAATCTGGATTACCTTCGGTGGTGGGGGCCCTCCTGCTCGGCGGTATTTTCGCCAAGGGGCTCTCGACGGCCAACAACTTTCTGTTCTCACCCGCCAGCAACCTGATCCACGACGTTTACGAGCGCTTTCTGTCAAACCAGCGCGAAGGACGGCGAAGTCTGGTTCTCTCGCGCGTAACCGTGGTGGCGCTAGGCGTGTTTGCGCTGGCGCAGGCGGCACACTTTGAATCGATTCTCCGCGCGGCTTTGTACGCGTATACCGTCTACGGAGCGGCGGTAACACCGGCGGTTCTGGCGGTTTTCTATTCCCGTCGGGTGAACACCATAGGAGCGCTTCTGTCGATCGTCTCTGGAACGGTGGTGACGGTAGCCTGGAACGTGGCGGGCATTGATACATGCGATGCTGTGTATCCGGCGCTGGCCATGTCGATCTCTTGCCGGTTCGCCGCCAGTTGGATGACAGCCCCGCCACCGGAACAGAAGTGGCGGCGGTTTTTCG
>CAYSBM010000216.1:0-6100 GCA_964429095.1 uncultured Solibacteraceae bacterium
TCCGGGTGACCGACCACTGGCTGCTCAACGTGGCGGGTTCGGAACCGATGTACCGATTGATTACGACGATCCTGGGCCCGAAGCAGGCTCCGGCCGCAGAGATCGCGGTGCTCAATCATGAGCGTTGGGCGATAGAAGCCTCGCTCGACGAGTTGAAAACCTATCTAGCGCCGGGTGGCCCGCTAGGCAGCTCTTCCCCCTGGAAACAAGAAAGCCTCGCATGAAACCATCCTCGAAACGATCTTGCAAGAGCGAGCCGCCGGAAGCTGGAATTGGGCCAACTTCCTCGGCGTGAAGCGGAAGATGAACAACCAACAGCCTTCGGCCCCGCAGCCGTCAACCAGCGCGCCACGTGGACATCACCAAGCGAATCAGGATTGTTAAGTGAGTAGTAGTCGAGCTACCCCTTGCTGGCATAATGCTTATGAGACCCGTACAAGCGCGGGCCGGATCTATTCATGAAAAATCCGCTTATTATCGCCCTGGACGTCGAAAACGCCGAACAAGCGCGAACGCTGGTTGAGCGTCTAGGTGAGGACGCCTCGTTCTACAAAGTCGGCATGGAACTATACGCCTCCGCGGGACGGGACTTCGTTCAAGAGCTTATCAGGCAAGGCAAACAGGTGTTCCTCGATCTGAAAATGTACGATATAGGGGAGACGGTCCGGCGCGCCGTGGCCCAGGTGGCGCGCCTCGGCGTCACGCTTACGACCGTGCACGGCAGTGGACCTGTCATGCGCGCCGCCGCCGAGGGGCGCGGCGGCAGCGCCTTGAAACTGCTTGGCGTCACCGTGCTCACCAGCTTTGACAAAGAGGACCTGACCGAACTCGGCTACCCGTGCGAGGTGCGGGAGTTGGTGAAGTTGCGTGTGCGCAAGGCCATGGAAGCTTCGATGGACGGCCTGGTTTGCTCGCCGTTGGAAGTCGCCGACGTACGGGCCCTGGCTGGACCCCGGGCGATCCTGGTTACGCCGGGAGTGCGTTCGGCCGGCGCCGGCAAAGGCGACCAGAAGCGCGTGGCCACACCCGCCGAAGCCATACGGGATGGCGCGACATATCTGGTGATCGGGCGGCAAGTCACACGGGCGGCCGACCCCCGCGCCGAGGTTCGCAAGATCCTCGAAGAGATCGGCTGCGGCGCTATGCAAGAATGATAGTGTGACCGGCCACGAAATACGCCAGCAGTTCCTGGACTACTTTGCGCAATGCGGGCATCGCATTGTTCCCAGTTCCTCTCTGGTTCCCGCCAACGATCCTACCTTATTGTTTGCCAACGCCGGAATGAACCAGTTCAAGGACGTCTTTCTGGGCGTCGAGAAGCGTGAGTACACGCGCGCCTGCTCGTCGCAGAAGTGCGTGCGCGCGGGCGGCAAGCACAACGATCTGGAAAACGTCGGCTACACCCGGCGCCACCACACGTTTTTCGAGATGCTGGGCAATTTCAGCTTCGGCGATTACTTCAAAGCCGAGGCCATCGCCTTTGCCTGGGAACTGGTGACGAAGGTCTATGGGTTGGACAAGGACCGCCTCTACTTCACCGTATTCCGCGAAGATGACGAGGCCGCCGGGTTATGGCAAAAAGTTACCGGCATGCCGTCCAGCCGCATTTTCCGCCTGGACGAAAAAGACAACTTTTGGCAGATGGGTGAGACCGGACCGTGCGGACCTTGCTCGGAAATCCATTACGATCTCGGCCCGGCCGCGTCTGAGCCCGGATACGAGGGCGAAGCGTTCCCCAGCGATTGCGGGGGCCGGTACGTCGAGATCTGGAACTTGGTGTTCATGCAGTACAACCGGGACGCCTCCGGCGTGATGACGCCGCTGCCGCGTCCCTCAATCGACACCGGCATGGGCCTGGAGCGGGTGGCGGCCGTGCTGCAAGGCAAGCTCAGCAACTACGACACGGACCTCATCCGGCCTATCGTGGACTACGCGGCCGAGCTGGCCGGCGTCGTTTATGGCGAAGACCCGCGCACCGATTCTGCGTTACGCATCGCCGCCGACCACAGCCGCGCCGCGGCCTTCCTGATCCACGACGGCGTTGTTCCGGCCAACGATGGCCGCGGTTACGTGCTGCGCAAGATCATGCGCCGCGCCATGCGCCATATGCGGCGGACCGGGCTGGAGGAACCGTTTCTATACAAGATGACCGGCTTCGTCGCCGAGCTCATGAAGCCCGCCTACCCCGAGCTTGTGGAGAGCATTCCGCGCGTGGCGCGAATCGTGAAGGAGGAAGAGCACCGCTACGCCACCACGTACCAGGTGGCCGAGCGCGTGTTCCACGAGGAAGTGAAGGCCGCAAGCGGCGGCGTGCTCCCCGGGGCGGTGGCTTTCAAGTTATACGATACTTACGGTCTGGCGCTCGATGAGCAGCAAGAGATGGCGCGCGAATGCGGCTTGCGGATCGATACGGCCGCTTTCGAAGCCGAAATGGAGAAACAGCGCCAGAAGGCAAGAGCAAGCTGGAAGGGCGCGGAAAAGAGCGCCATCGCCGAAGCCTACCTGCAATTGCGGCAGCAGTGCGCTACTCGGTTTCTCGGATACGAGACGCGGGCGGCATCAGCCGCCAAAGTGACCGGCCTGGGGGTGGACCAAGAACGGGGCGAGCGCGGCGGGCCGAACACGAAGGCCGAACTGGTGCTGGACCAGACACCCTTCTACGCCGAGACGGGCGGACAAGTAGGCGACACCGGCGCGCTCTATAATGCTGCCGGCCTCAAAGTGGCGGCCGTCGAGGGCGCATACCCGCCAGTGGCCGGCTTGAGCGTGCACAGGGTTTTGACCACCGATGCTATCCATGTGGGCGATTTGCTGCGCGCCGAGGTTGACGCCGATTCGCGGCGCGCAACCATGCGGAACCACACCGCCACTCACCTGGTGCATGCCGCCCTGCGTCAGGTGTTGGGGGCGCACGTCAAACAAGCCGGCAGCGTGGTTGAACCTTCCCGCTTGCGCTTCGACTTCACACACTACACGGCCATGGACCCGGACGAAGTGGCGGAAGTTGAGCGGCTGGTGAACGAGCAGATTCTGCGCAACCAGCCGGTGATGACCGATGTGATGGACTTGGACCAGGCCCTTTCGACCGGCGCTATGGCCTTATTTGGCGAGAAGTACGGCGACCAAGTGCGTGTGGTCTCGGTTCCGGGTTTTAGCCGCGAGCTGTGCGGCGGCACGCACGTCCAGCGTACCGGCGACATTGGCCTGTGCAAAATCGTATACGAGGGCAGCATCGCGGCTGGCGTCCGGCGTCTGGAGGCTATTACTGGTGCGGGCGCTTTGGCGCGCTTCCAGGAAGTGTCGGGCTCGCTGGCGCGCGTGGCGGGGTTGCTGCGCGCCTCCGAGACGGAGCTTTATGAACAGGTGGAGCGGATGATCGCCCGCGAGAGAGCGCTGGAAAAGCAGCTTGATCAACTCAAACAGAAGCTGGCGCACTCGATGGTCGCGGACTTGAAGAGCCGAGCCCGCCGCGTGAATGACCTGACGCTGGTGGCGGCGCACGTGGACGACTTTGACCGGGCGCAATTACGCTGGATGGCCGATGCACTGCGTAACCAGGGCGTGGATGTGATCGTGCTGGCCAGCGGGGCGGGCGAACTGGTGAGCGCTGTCCGCAAAGAAGCCACCGCCAAAGTGCATGCCGGGAAACTGGCCGGCAAGGTCGCGCAGGCCGCCGGTGGCAAGGCGGGCGGCCGTCCGGACATGGCTGAGGGAGGCGTCAAAGACCCCGGCCGCCTGCGCCAGGTCGTCGAGCAGGAGATTGAAGAGCTGTTGTGATTGCATACGACGTTGTGGTGGTAGGGGCGGGTCCCACTGGACTGGCCTGCGGGATCGAACTCCAGCGCCGCGGTTTGGAGTTTGTGCTGTTTGACAAGGGTTGCATTGTCAACTCCATCTACCACTACCCAGTGAACATGGTCTTCTTCACCACGCCGGAATTGCTGGAGATCGGCGGCATTCCCATGACCAGCCTGGGCGAGAAGCCCAACCGGGTTGAGGCGCTCAAGTATTACCGCCGCGTGGCGGAGCACTACCGGCTGCCAGTGCGCCAGTACGAGCGCGTGACCAAGATTGACGGGGCTGACGGCGCCTTCGTGGTCTATAGCGAGGACCGCTACGGGACCCAGCACTGCTGCGGCGCGCGCAAAGTTGTGCTGGCCACGGGTTATTACGATTGTCCCAACCTGCTTGGGATTCCCGGCGAGGATTTGCCCAAGGTGATTCACTATTACAAGGAAGCCCACCCCTACTACGACCAGGATGTGGCTGTGGTGGGCGGCAAAAACTCAGCGGCCATTGCGGCGCTGGAGCTGCACTGGAGCGGAGCGCGGGTGACCGTGATCCACCGGGGACCCGGCTTGCACCAGCACGTGAAGTACTGGATCAAGCCCAATATCGAGAACCGCATCGCGGCCGGCGAAATTCGAGCTTATTTCAATTCGCGTATAGTGAAGATCGAACCACGCCGCATACGCGTCGAAACTCCGGACGGCGAACTCACACTGGTCAACGATTTCGTATTCGCCATTACGGGCTACACGCCGGACCTGGAGTTTCTGGCTGCCCACGGCATTACACTTGGCGAAGACGGCCGTCCGGTTGTCGACGCCGAAACTCTGGAAAGCGCGCGGCCAGGCTTGTATTTGGCTGGCGTGCTTGTGGCGGGAATGCACACCAACGAAATCTTTATCGAAAACGGGCGTTTCCACGGGGCGCTGATTGCGGCTGACATCGCCCGGAAGCTCTCATAGGATGCGGAACAGGCAGATGTTGCCAATTTGCGCGATCAGTTCAATTTTCCAAGCTTCAGCAGCGTCCAGTAAATCGTGGGCCAGGGGACCGTGGCCGGTTGTACTTAACGATGCGACGATGTGCGTGAACCCGAAACGCTTGACGGCTCGCGTGGCCTGAGGACGCAAGTTGGCGTCCCGGCGTATGGTGGCTACCGGTTGATCTGAAAGCAGCCTCCAGGCTCCGTCCAGGCCCTGGCCGTAAAAGACGGCGCGCGAATGTTGTTCGATCCGGAAGCCTGTGGCCGCTGCTCCGGTAAGCCACTGCGGCCGGTCAAAACGCACTTCAAGGAACATGCCCGGTTTGGCCGCTTCCCAACTGGCCCAATAGGTGGTGAAATTGCCGTCCAGCGCCAACGGCGCTTCTTCAAGGTTGGGCCAGGCATTCAGCGTCCATCGCGCGCTAGGCTGGAGGCGGTAGCCGCCACGGTAGAAACTCAACTCGATCACGCTCCAGTTGGGCGCTCCGGCAGCCTCCTGCCGCAGGCGCAGGGCCTGCAAAGGGGTTTCGGGCCAGTCCGCACGCAGGTCATGGAGCGGCGCCAGATGTTGATAGAAGGCCGTGCGCAGCGCCATGACGCACGCCTCGGTGGCGGCCGACTGGTAGAACAGGCGCACTTGGCGTTCGGCGTATGCGGGCGCCGTGCCGTGAAGGTCCAGAATGCGAGCCTGGGGTGGCGTCAACCGTCGAATGGCTTCTGCCATGTTGTACTCGAACAGCATCCGGCGCAAATACTCCGGCTCTGGCTCGATACGCAGCGCCGCAGGCAGGGGGAATCCCCTCAGACGCCACACATAAGGGCTGGCATACAGCGCTGTGGCTGCGGGCCAGCTCATTACGGCGTGTCCTGCCAGGACCAGCCAGGAGCCGCGGCGGGGCAGGACCATGAAGAGAGCCAGCGCCAGCGCCGGCAGCGCAGGCATCAAAAAGCGGGCCGCTGTGTTGAACAGCCAAGGGGCGGCGAGCAGCGCGCTTAGGGCCAGCAAAATGCGGCCTGCCGGCCGGCGCAGCGCCAACACGGCGAGGGGCGCGAGCAGCCACCAGGGACCCAGCAGACCCAGGCTGGCTTCCCCCCGCCATGTGAGGTCCATGATCTTGTCCAGCCAGGTCTCACCCCCGTAACGCTGGAGCGAGGCGGCCCACTCCCGCTCGCTCAAGACATGGAAGTAAGGATTGGGGAAGAAGCGGTTTAGCAGCGGCGCCACAGGATTGCCGGTCATGAGATAGGCGCGCGCCATCCACGGAGCGATCAGAGCGCTCGCCGCGCCGCCAAAAACGGCCGCCGCTTTCCATTGACGCCGCCAGAGCC
>CAYSBM010000217.1:0-1099 GCA_964429095.1 uncultured Solibacteraceae bacterium
CCAACTGCGCCACAGGCCCAAGCCGATTAACTATCAATGTAACACAGAATCCCGGGCTTGGCTATCATGGGCGTATATGACGCGCGAAGAGGCTTGGTCGATTCTTTGCGAATACACCAAGAGCGAGAATTTGCGTAAGCATGCCCTGGCGGTGGAAGCTTGTGTAACGGCGTATGCCCGCAAGTTTGGCGGCGACGAGGAGAAGTGGGCGGCGACGGCTTTGCTGCACGATTTCGACTACGAACTCTATCCGGAGGCGCCCGCCCACGCGATAAAAGGCGAAGCCATCCTGATTGAGAAGGGCGTCGACGCGGTGATCCGCCGCGCGATCCTCTCGCACGCATCTTATACCGGCGTCCGCCGGGAGTCGCTGCTGGAGAAGACGTTGTTCGCCTGCGACGAACTGGCGGGGTTCCTGACGGCCGTGGCGCTGGTGAAACCGGGCCGGAGCATCTTCGAGGTGGATGCCAAGAGCGTCCGCAAGAAGATGAAGGATAAAGCCTTCGCCCGCTCGGTGAACCGCGATGATATCACGCATGGCGCCGCAGAACTAGGCGTGGATCTGGACGAGCACATCGATTTTTGCGCCCGGGCCATGCAAGCACGCGCCGATGAGCTCGGGCTTCGTGGCGCCTGGAGCGGCGATCCGGTCAAGCCGAGCTAGACTCGAAGAGATGGTACGTTTTCTCCTATTGTTTGCCGGCGCCGGTGTGTTAGCCGCACAGATCGGCGCCATTTCGGCCGCGCGCATCCGTGCGCACACACGCTTTTTGTCCAGCGATGTAATGGAAGGCCGGGGCATCGGTTCGCGGGGAGAAAGGGTGGCCACCGAGTACCTGGCTACGCAGTTCGCGCTGCTGGGCGCTCAGCCCGCCGGCGATGGAGGAACATACTTCCAGCGCGTGCCGCTGGTAGGTATCGAACCAGCCGCCGGGACAACTTTGACGGCCGTCTCCAAGAGCGGCACCGTCAGCTTTGTTTGGCTGGAGGAATTCGTTGGCGGCACCGAGAAGCAACAGGGGTTGTCGCAGTTTGACGGCGAGGCGGTCTTCGTGGGCCACGGCATTACGGCGCCCGAGGTTCAGTGGGATGCCTACAA
>CAYSBM010000217.1:1109-6074 GCA_964429095.1 uncultured Solibacteraceae bacterium
GGTGGTAGTGCTGTTTACCAACGAACCGGATTCGGAAGACCCAAAATTCTTCGGCGGGCGCGCGCTCACCTACTACGGCCGCTGGACCTATAAGTTCGAGGAAGCTAAGCGACGCGGGGCTGCGGCCGTGCTCATCATTCACACCACGCCGACGGCGGGTTACGGCTGGAACGTGGTGCGCAATTCCTGGGCGCGCGAGCAACCCTATGTGGCCCTGGCGCCGGGCGAGCCCGCGCTGGCTTTCGCCGGCTGGGTCAGCTCGGACGCCGCGGCGAAGTTGCTGGCGCCGGGCGGCTACACCGTGACGGAGTTGTTGAAAGCCTCCAACCGGCGCGACTTCCGCCCTCTCCCGCTCCGCATCCGTCTCCGTGGCAAAGCGCCTTCCAAGATCCGCAAGATCGAATCTCATAACGTAGCCGCCGTCATTGCGGGCAGTGACCCGGATTACCGCGACCAGGCGGTCGTTTTCACCGCCCACTGGGACCATCTGGGAGTGGGGCCGCCGGTCAACGGCGATAGTATCTACAATGGCGCCGTGGACAATGCCACAGGCTGCGCCATCTTGCTGGAGTTGGCGCGAGCCTGGAGCGAGCTCGAGCAGAAACCGCGCCGCTCGGCCCTGTTCTTGGCCGTGACGGCAGAAGAGGGTGGCTTGCGCGGTTCGGAATATTACGCCGCGCATCCATATTTCCCGCCGGGAAAAACGGCGCTCGCCCTGAATTTCGACGGCTATTTTCCAGCCGGTCTCACCACAGACGTTTCAGTGGCCGGCGCCGAGCGCACCACCCTCTGGAGCACGGTGGAGGAAGCCGCCAGGCGTGCAAATTACCGGATCACGCCGGATCCTCATCCGGAACAGGGCAGCTTCTACCGCTCCGATCACTTTCCGCTGGCCAAGATCGGCGTGCCGGCGTTTTCAATTGAACAGGGGGAGAATTTCGCCGGCCGCGACCCGGCCTACGGGCGTAAGCTCTTTGAAGACTACAATGCGCGCCACTACCATCAGCCGTCGGATGAATTTCGCGAAGATTGGGATTTTACGGGGCTGGAAAACATTGCCCGATTTGGCTTTCTCATCGGAACTTCTGCCGCCAACCAGGAAAGGTTGCCCACGTGGCGGCCGGGGGACGAGTTCCTCCCGGCGCGGATAAAAAGCGGCGTGAAATGACCGGTTAGCTGCGCTGAATCGTGGCTACGGCGTGTGCTTCGACGCTGCGCCCTTTGCCTACGGGGCCGAGGCCTTCGGCGGTCTTGAATTTCACCGAAACGCGGTCAAGATCCAAACCAAGCGTTTCCGCCAACTTTTCGCGAACCGCCAGGCGAAAGTCGCGAAGCTTGGGCCGCTCCAGGATCCCGGTGGAGTCGATGTGTACGATTTCATAGCCGGCTTCCTCGACGAGCGCGAGAGCGTGCCGCAAAAAAACCAAGCTATCGGCTCCCTTCCACCGCGGGTCGGTGTCCGGAAAGTGCATGCCGATGTCGCCCAGCGCGGCCGCGCCGAGCAGCGCATCGGTGATGGCGTGGCTGAGCACGTCGGCGTCGGAGTGGCCGGCGAAGCCGAACTCGCAAGGCACCCTGACTCCGCCCAAAATCAGGGGACGCCCGGCCTGGATGCGATGCACATCCCAACCCGTTCCCGTGCGCACTTCACCCATGTGCGACCTGCGCAGCTTTCTCTTGAGACAGAAACAACCGCGCCAGATCCATATCGCCTGGCTTGGTGATCTTAATGTTGCGGTCCGATCCCGTCACCACGCACACTTCCACCTGCTCGAGCCGTTCGACAAGGCTGGACTCGTCGGTTCCGATGAAACCATCCTGCCGGGCCTTTTCGAAAGCCTGGCGGAGTAATTGGTAACGGAACACCTGTGGGGTCTGCGCCAGCATCAGCCGTTCGCGCGCCAAGGTGGCCCGGACCTTGTTGAGGTGCACTTGTTTGACGGTGTCCACCGGCACAATGCCGACAATTGCAGCGCCCGAGCGCGCGGCCTCCGCAATCACTTTCTCAATCGTTTCGCGGTCAATGAAAGGGCGCACGGCATCGTGCACGGCGACCAGATCCATGCCAGGATCAAGCGCGTCCAAAGCGTTCTGGACCGACTGCTGGCGCGAATCGCCTCCTTCAACCAGGCGGACCGGCGGGCCGGCGGTCTCCTTGTCCAACAATTCGCGCACCCAGGCGATGTCTTCCGCCCGCAAAGCGACAACGATTTCCGTCACCAGAGAGCAGGAGAAAAACTTGCGAATGGTGTGCAGCAAAATGGGCGCGCCGTCCAACAGCATAAACTGCTTCCGGCTTGTCCCGGCCGATTCTGGCTGCGTGCGCCCCATGCGGGTGCCCAGTCCCGCAGCTGGCAAAATCACGGCAACTTTCATAGCGTTTAGTTAGGAAATTGTACTGCTGCTGGATGCGGAGCCGCCCGGCTGGCCGGGATGATGCGAATCCCGCGCTGAGTTACGGTCGTGTTTCTCGGTATGAGCCTTTTCATGCACGCCGTGGATCCGCTCGTCAAAACGCCCGAAGATCATCTTCCCGGCGGTGGTTTGCAAGACGCTGGTCACCGTGATATCAATCGTCTTCGAGATCATCTTCTTGGCGTTATCGACCACGACCATCGTGCCATCGTCCAGGTAGGCGACGCCCTGATTGAACTCCTTGCCTTCCTTAAGAATGAAGACCCGCATGGATTCGCCGGGTAGCACGATGGGCTTCAAGGCGTTGGCTAGTTCGTTAATATTCAACACCTCTACGCCATGCAACTGGGCGACTTTGTTCAAATTGAAATCGTTGGTGACGATCTTGCAGTTATAGGCCTTGGCCAGCTCGATCAGCTTCATGTCGACTTCCCGGATATTCGGAAAGTCTTCCTCCAGGATCTGCACGTTCAACTGCACCATCTTTTGGATGCGCTGGAGAATATCCAACCCGCGGCGGCCGCGGTTGCGCTTCATGGAGTCGGCTGAGTCGGCCACCAGTTGCAACTCCCGAAGGACAAATTGCGGGATTACCAATGTGCCATCCAGAAAACCTGTTTCCGCTATATCCGCAATACGGCCGTCAATTATGACGCTGGTGTCGAGTATTTTGAACTGATGTTTCGCGCCTTTCTCGCCGCCAAACAGCCCGCCCAACGCCGACAGATTCAACATCTCGCCCTTGCTGGCGCCGACAACAAGCCCCACGTAGGTCATCCACAGCAGCAAACCGAGCTGGAGAAAAGCCACCAAGGGTTCGCCGCTGGGAGCGGCCCGGGAGATTACCAGGGAAATCAGGAACGCGCCCAGGATTCCTAAGGTGGAGCCGGCAGCGGCGCCAATGAGACGCTTCAGGCTGATTTCCTTCAGGCGGATTTCAAAGTAGACGATCGCCAGGCCCGCCAGGGCACCCATCACGCCGTTCAACCACGGACTCAGAGCGCTGATGGGTTTGAGAAGAAAAGCGGCGGCGGCGATAACCAGGACGAAGAAGAACCGTATAACTATTAGATCGCTCACGTTATCTCCCAATTACGACACGTGGTCACTTAAACATGGCCAATAAGTGCGGGCTCACCCGCGGATTGAGTATAACACCAGCGGGAGATTGCGTGCGCAACCTTCCAAGCGATTTGAACTACAGCGCCTTGGCTAACTCTTCGGCAAAAGCGCTTTGCGGAGCAGGCGGTCCGGTGCGGCCCCGGCGGTTCTTCTTCCCGCCACGGCGAGCGCGTTCGGCCGGCTTAGCGGTCCCTGAGCCTGCGGCAGCGCCTTTTCCTTTCGGCGGCTGGGCAGGATTGGCGCGCAGCAAGCGGTCTTCCAGTGGAGCGCGATCAAAACGGCGTATGATCGCCCGCATCTCTTCCTCATTGGGAGTTTCGATGAAGGCGAATCCTTTGGATTCCTGGGTCTCCGGGTTGCGGATAACCTTGATGGAATCGGCGACGAGGTTTTCTGAGCCCAGCCACGATTGAATATCGTCAGCCGTAACCCAGGTTGGCAAGTTTCCAAGAAAAACGGTGAAGCTCATTCGAAGCTGCTAATCACTCCGTGAGTTGAATTGTTTGGGGGGACATCGCGAGGGACGCCTTCCATGAGAGCCTCTTTATCGTATCACACCGCGCAAGCCCTTGCACGGATTCAGCAAAAAATAACCCCCGGCAGCGGACCGCATTGCCGCCGCCGGAGGTGTGCGCCGCAGTTGTCAGCGCCGGCCGCGCCGCTGTCCAGCGCCCGTTCCGCCTCCCGTGCCCGGGGTATGCAAAGGACCGCTCCCATCCTGCGGCCCGGTCTTCTTGCCGAGACGCTGGCCGGCCTGCTGGCCGGTGTTGCCATTGGGGCATACGCCTCCGTTTTGGCCGTTGCGTGGACCATTGTAAGCGAGCAGCGTGCCCGCCATCAGTGTCAAAGCTGCCATTGCCATCATCTTTTTCATCGCTGTGGCCTCCTTTTGGCCTCGCCACTAGGAGTGCACACGCGGGTCCAAAGCCGGCGCTACGCCGTTTCAATCACTTGGCCAGTGCTCCGGCGCCCGGGCCGCGCAGCTTTGGCGCGCCGAAACGCAATTGTTGCGCGCTAAAGATGCGGGGGATAGCGGTTGAACAGAATGTCGCGCTTCTGCCAGGGTACTTTATTGATGGTGAGGTTCTCGAACCAGTACTGGCCGGTCTTGCCTGCACACACAATATCCAAGTCTCCGTCGCCGTCTAGGTCGATGACGACAAATTGGGTACCGGCGCCGGCTATCGCGTTGTAGGCTACGGGATGGCGTTCGAAGACCGGCCGCTTGCCCGGCCTTACCTTGTAATAAAAAATGGCCAGCGGATCAAACGACCCGGGATCGGCTTCGTTGTGGCCGCGATAGCGCTTGCCGGCCAGGATCTCGGGCTTTCCGTCGCCGTCCAGATCCACCATTTTCACATTGTGCACCTGGGAAAAAGACAGATCGATATTGTGTTTTACCCAGGCTCGATTGCCCTTGGAGCGCTT
>CAYSBM010000218.1:0-3397 GCA_964429095.1 uncultured Solibacteraceae bacterium
CCGGCCCTAAGGGGATCCGGAGGGGCATAAAGGGGATGGTCGTTGTTGCCGAGATTACGGTGGAAGTAAACGTAGCCGTGTATGGGTCCCCGCGTCCACTCGCCCTTGGAATTAAACGCGTCGTCCCAGCCGTACTCGCGCCAATCGCTCACACCCACCAGCAGGTCGATCCTGCCGTCGCCGTCCCAGTCGGCCGGATACCAGAGATCGTCGCGCCCGACGTGGTAGTCGCGAATGAGTTGGACGCGCACAAACTGGCTGAGGCCGTTGCGCCGGACGTCGCTGTAATAGCCGCCGCTCACCACCAGGTCCAGCCGCCCGTCGCCGTTGAAGTCGGCCGCCACCAGGTCCTTCAATCCCTTTCCCAGGCGCACGGCCGGGGCGAACAGGGGTTGGTGGTTGCTGCCGATGTTGCGGAAAAAGTATGTGCCGTTGTAAGGGCGGTCGGGGCAGCCTACAATCAGGTCCATCTTGCCGTCACCGTCGTAATCTAGCGCCACAGGGTGCGGCCACAATCCAACGGCGAGGCGGCCGCGCACACCCGGGCGACCGTACGTGACGCGGTCGCCGTTGCCAATCATGGCCGTTTGCGCGGCGGCGCTTGCTATCGCCGCCGCCATAAGCGCTACGCGTAACAAGAGTTGCACGGTTAGTTCCTCTAGGTTCTGTAGCTGGCGTTGATCCTGATGTAGCCCTCGGTGAAATCACAAGTCCAGAAGCGCGCCTGGCCGCGGCCCTGGCCGCGGATCGAAAAGCGGATCATACATTCCTTTTCATCCAGCTTGCGCTTCAAAGCCGCCTCATCGAAGCCGGCAGCCAATCCGCCCCGGCAAACGGGGATTCCCTGCAAACGGATATCGCAACGCACCGGATCTAAATTCACGCCGGCATTGCCGGCCGCCGAAAGGATGCGCCCCCAGTTGGGGTCCGAGCCGGCGATCGCCGTCTTGACCAGCGGCGAGTTGGCGATAGAACGGGCAATACGCGCCGCATCTTGATCCGTCGGCGCGCCATCCACCACGATGGTGACGAATTTCGAAGCACCCTCGCCGTCGCGGGCGATCTGCTGAGCCAAGCTCCCTAACACTTCCTCCAGCGCCGCCTGAAATGCCGCCTGTCCGGCGGAGTCCAGCTTGACGCCCGAAGCGCCGCTGGCCAGCAAGGCGACGGTGTCGTTGGTCGAGGTGTCACCATCCACCGAGAGGCGGTTATAGGTGCGCTCGGCGGCCTGGCGCAGCATGCTCTTCAATGCGGAGGCCGGAACGCCAGCGTCGGTCATTACAAAGCCCAGTGTCGTGGCCATGCGGGGGTGAATCATTCCGGAGCCCTTGGTCATACCGGCAATCCGCACACGCCCGCCGCTCAGGCGCACCTCGGCGAAGGCCGTCTTGCTGGTGAGGTCTGTGGTCATGATCGCCCTGGCGGCGTCGTCGAAGCGGTCCGGCGAAAGGCCGTTCACCAACCGCGGCATGGACCTCAGCAAGAGCGTGACATCCAGCTCCACACCAATCACGCCGGTTGAAGCCGGCAGCACCTGGCTGGGCGAGCACCCCAGAAGTTGCGCCGCGGCGCGGCAGGTTGCCAGGGCTACGCTCTCGCCGGTGCGCGTGGCGCAGTTGGCGTTGCCCGCGTTGGCTACAATGGCGCGCGCTTTGCCGCGTGAGGCCTTCAAATGGGCCATCGACACCAGCACCGGCGCCGCCTTCACGCGATTGGTGGTAAAAACGGCGGCGGCGGAAGCCGGATGGTCAGCGGCGATCAGCGCAACGTCGTCGCGGCGCTGCTTGCGGATACCCGCATAAGTGGATGCGTAACGAAATCCGAGCGGTAGCTTCACGCTTGTCATTCTCCCAATTGTTCATTCTCAGCCACGTGGTAGCCGTTCAGAAAGTCCGATGCCGCCATGGGCTTGCGGCCCTCCGGCTGAAGCTCGAGCAACTCGATGGTCTCGCCCTGGCCGCAGCAGGCCAGCAAAGCGGGCTTGCGCGGGTGGAGCGATCCCGGCGCAGCCGGGACCCGCACCTGGCTGGGGCGGGTCCGCAAGATCTGAAGGCCCCGGCCGCGGAAACGGGTATACGCGCCGGGCCATGGAGCGAAACCGCGCACGCGATTGTGGATCTCAGCAGCGCTGCGGCGCCAGTCAATGAGCCCGTCCTCCTTCTTGAGAATGGGCGCGTAGGTGGCCAGTTCCGGCTTCTGCTTGACCGGCGTGATAACGCCTCGCTCGAGCCCCGCTACAGTCTCGATGAGCAGACGGGCGCCCATGCGCGCCAGCCGTTCGGAAAGCTCGGGGGCGGTCTCCAGCGGGCCGATTTCGGTCTCCGCTTGCAACAGGATGTCGCCGGTGTCCAGCCCGGCGTCGATGCGCATGGTGGTGACCCCGGTGCGCGTCTCGCCGTTGGCGATGGCCCATTGGATGGGCGCGGCGCCACGGTATCGCGGCAACAACGAGGCGTGCACGTTCACGATGCCGTGGGGCGGGATGTCCAGAATCGATTGTGGAATGATCTGGCCGTAGCCAACCACCACCATAATTTCCGGCCGTAAGGAGGCGATGAGTTCCACCGTTTCGGGGCGCCGGATGCGTTCCGGCTGATGCACGGTCAGGCCCATCTCCAGCGCGCGCCGCTTCACCGGCGGGGCGCTCAATTGGCCCCCGCGCCCGCTGGGCCGGTCCGGCTGCGTAATGACCGCCCGGATTTCGTGCCCGGCCTGGGCCAGAGCCTCCAGCGACGGTACGGCGAAGGCTGGCGTGCCCAGGAAGACGGTCTTCATCGCACTCGGCTCACGCCCACTCGCCAGCCTTTTGCAGCTTGCGGATTTTGCGGCGGATCAGGTCGCGTTTCAGCGGGCTCACGTGGGTGATATAAAGCCGGCCGTTCAAATGATCGATCTCGTGCGCGAACGCCCGCGCCAGCAGGTCTTCGCCGGTCATCTCGAAGAACTCGCCCTTGATGTTCTGCGCGCGGATGGTGACCCGTTTGGCGCGGCGTACGTCCTCGCGGAATCCCGGAATGCTGAGGCAACCCTCCTCCACGGTCTGCGTGCCTTCCGCGGCTAGGATTTCCGGGTTGATGAGCACCAACTTCTGCGAGGGATCTTCTCCCGCGCTGGTGTCGATGACCGCAATACGGCGGCTAAAGCCGATCTGCGGCGCGGCCAGTCCGACGCCGCGCGCCGCATACATCGACTCGAACATGTCATCGACAAACTGGCGCAGTTCCGAAGTGTTGAATTCGGTGACGGGTTCGGCCGGCTGCTCCAGAACAGGGTCGCCGTACTTCACAATCGGGTAGATCATTAGTAGCTGTTCACCTGCGCTTGATAACTTTGAAAATTCCGCATCAACTCCTCCAGCGAATCACCGCCGAACTTCTCCATAAGAGCCCGGGCCAGA
>CAYSBM010000218.1:3407-6055 GCA_964429095.1 uncultured Solibacteraceae bacterium
GTCGGCCGACTCCAGAGGGCGCCGCAGAGTGGAGATGGGCTTCAGGAGGCCGCGAATCACTATGTCTTGGCCGTTGGTGATGCCGCCTTCCAGGCCCCCGGCATGATTCGAGCCGCGCGTGAACGCCCGCCGGGCGGCGTCGTACTGAATGGTGTCCTGCACCTTCGAGCCGGGCGCGGATGCGGCGAAGGCCGCATCGCCGATCTCGACGCCCTTGACCGCCTGGATGCTCACAATGGCCTGCGCAAGCTGCCCGTCCAGCCGCGTATCCCAAGCCGCATGGGAGCCCAAGCCCACCGGCACATTATGGGCTACCACTTCGAAGACCCCACCGAGCGAGTCGCCAGTCCGGTAGGCTTCATCCACGGCGGCTTTCATGCGCGATTCAACGTCCGGATCCACGCAGCCCAGCAGCACTTCGTCTTTGGAGGCCAGCGCCGCAATTTCTTCCCAGCCCACCGCCCGTTCCAATCGCACGTGGCCGATTTGGACCACGTGACTGAGCACCTCGACGCCAACTTGCCCCAGCAGCGCTTTGGCCAGAGCGCCCAAAGCGACTCGTGACGTTGTTTCCCGGGCGCTGGCGCGTTCCAGGATGTAGCGCGCGTCGTGCAGGTTGTACTTTATGGCGCCGGCCAAATCGGCGTGGCCGGGGCGCGGACGCGTCAGCGGCCGCCGCTGGCCGGCGGGCAGATCATTTTCCTCAACCGGCAGTATATCCCGCCAGTTCTCCCAGTCCCGGTTGCGGATGAGCACGGCGATGGGAGCGCCGGTCGTGCGCCCGTGGCGGACGCCAGCCACAATCTCGGCGCGGTCGGTTTCAATCTTCATGCGGCCACCGCGGCCGTAACCCTGCTGTCGCCGCCAGAGTTCGCGGTTCACGGCCTCCAGGCGCACCGGCAGGCCCGCGGGAAGTCCCGCCAGAGTCGCAACGAGATACTCGCCGTGCGATTCACCGGCTGTTTCAAATCGCAGCATTTAGCGGAAATTTCATCGTATCCAACTGCGCAAACCCCGGGCAAGCCTGAGACGGGTAAGATAAGGATTCATGGGCCAGGCCGGAAAAGCTATCCGTTTGAATCGCATCTTTCGCACCCCGTCGAGCAAAGCCTTAATCGTAGCTTACGACCACGCGCAGATGCTGGGCCCCATTCCGGGAACCGAAGAGCCCGCATCCGTCATCCGGCGCCTGGTGAAAGCTCGCGTAGACGGCATCCTGGTGAGCCTGGGGGCGCTGCAAAGATTGACCGAAGCCTTTCTGGCCCCGGATGCGCCGGCCATCATTGCACGGCTGGACTGGACCAATATCTGGCGCCGCCAGGAGGCGGCCGCCACCGGCGCATACGCGAGCTGCATGGTGGGCCGGGTGGAGGACGCGCTGCGCTGCGGCGCCGACGCCGTGGTGACCTACATGTTCATGGGCTCCGGCGATCCGGAACAGGAGGCCCGCGAGATCGCCAGAAATGCAGCCGCCGCTCGCGCAGCCGAGCGCTTGGGAGTGCCGCACATCATCGAGAGCATGGCGCGCGGCAAGGAAGCGGCCGACCCGGCCGGTGTGGAGTGGGTGAAACTGCATACGCGCATCGCCAGTGAGCTCGGCGCGGACTTGATCAAGACAGATTACCCCGGCAGCGCGGCCAACCTGCGCGCGGTTGTCGAAACCTGTCCCACGCCGGTGCTGGTGGCGGGCGGGCCTAAGTCCGGAGGCGACCAGCAGGCCTTCGCCATGGTGGAAGCCGTCACCGAAGCCGGAGCCGCGGGCGTGATCTTCGGCCGGTACGTGATACAGGCTCGGGACCTGGAAGGGTTTCTTGCCGGGGCGCGCGAGCGCCTGATGGGAGCATGCCGGCGATGATCCGTCCCGGTCCGACCCGTGCTTGGCTCACCGTGATCGCCCGGCGCGCATGGCCGGCGTTGCTGCTGATGGCCATCACGGTGGCCTGTTACTGGAAGATCGTCTTGTCGAAGCAGTTCACCTGGCTGGATTCCGGCGACCTGGTTTACCAGGTTATGCCCTGGATCCAGTTCCAGACAGCCACCTGGCAGAGCGGCAGCTTTCCACTCTGGGATCCCCACCTATGGGCCGGCCACCCGCTGGCGGCGCAGGTCCAACCGGGGGCGTTAAGCCCGCTGAACTGGATCCTATTCTCTGTTCCCATGAAGGACGGCTTCATCCGCATTGGCACTTTGAACTGGTATTTCGTGCTGATCCATTATCTGGCCGGCATGTTCGCCTACTGGTGCTGCCGGGATTTCGGACTCGGACGTCTCAGTTCGATTTTCGGCGCTTGCGCTTTCGCTTTTGGCGGATTTATGGGATCGATCGGTTGGCCGCAAATGCTGATGAGCGCGCTGTGGCTGCCTCTGATTCTGCTGTTTCTGGTGCGCGTCAGCGCTGGCAGGCGGCCGCTGGCCAGCGCGGCGCTGGCGGGCCTCTTTCTGGGGCTCGCTTATCTCGGCGGCCATCACAATGTTCCGATCTATGCCACCATCGGGGCGGCCATCTTCTGGATCTACTACCTGGCGGCGGGCGATTCCCACCCCTTCCGGCCTCGCCTGGCCGCGGCGGCTCTGTTTGGCGCCTGCTTCCTGCTGGTCGCGGCCGCACAGATTCTGCCGGCCATCGAACTGGGCCACTGGTCCTTCCG
>CAYSBM010000219.1:0-6047 GCA_964429095.1 uncultured Solibacteraceae bacterium
CCCACCGTATCGCCGATCTGTGAATCGACCACGGCTACTTGCGCCTTAGCGCGGTCCAGCTCCGCCCGCCGGGCTTGGAGTTCCTGCTCCTTGCGCCGGAGTGCCGGGCGCGCGGTTTCCGTCAGGCGTAGAGCCGCTTCGGCGCGTTCCAGTTGCGCCCGAGCGGCTTCGATCTGCTCCTGGCGCGGCCCTTCGGCCACCAGCGCCAACCGCTCCTCAAGCTGCTTCACGAGAGCTGCGCTGCGGTCACACTGCGTGCGGGCCCGGTCATGCTCGGCGGCCGAAATGTCTTCCTTGGCGAAAAGCTGTCGAGCGCGCATCCAGTCGCGTGCGGCTTGAGCGGGCTGGCTGCGCGCGTCCGCCAAGGCGGCCCGCGCCTGCTCGATTTCCTGCCGCCGGGAACCGGCCAGCAGCTCGTCCAGGCGGGCCCTGGCCTGGCGGACCTCGGCCTGCCGCAGCCGGGTTTCGGCGGCCAGCGATTCCCTCTGCATGACGATGGCGGTTTGCAACTGCCGGTAGCCGCTGGCGGCAGCGGCGGCCGCAGCCTGGTCGCGCTGGCGTTGACGATGGATCTGTTCTGAATCCAGCCTGGCCAGAAGCATGCCGCGCCGCACCGCATCGCCTTCGTCCACGCGCCCCGCCACCCGCTTGCCCGCCCCTTTGAAAGCAATAGCCACGTCGGGGAGCTCGAGATTGACGCTGACGTAGTCGACGGCGTTCCGGCCAAGACCGTTATGGCCGCAACCCGCGGCCGCCAAGAGGGCGGAAGCCGCCGCAGCGGAAGAGATGACTTTCGATTTCATAATCGCCATGTTCCTTCTCTATTGGAGGGCGCGGCGCGTGGTCCCCATGGCCGCGTTCAGATCCAGCCACGCCAGGTTATAGTTAACCAGCGCGTTGATCCGGCTTTCGCGCGCCCTGGCCAGGCGCACTTGCGCGTCGGTCACTTCAATGCTGGTGGTCACTCCGGCCGCGTACCGCCGCTCAGCCTGCGCCAGTTCACTGTCTGCCAGCGCCAGCCCTTCTTCAGCCACCTTTACCTGCTCGGCGGCCGAACGGAGGGCGTCCGCGGCCAGGCGCAGTTCCAGTTCTATTTGCTGCTTCAAATCCCGGGTACGCAACTGTTCGGCGCGGTAGGCCGAATGCGCCTCGGCGCGTCGTGCGTCGCGCCGGCCGCCGTCGAACAGGGACAGCCTCGCCTGGACGCCGAGGGTGCGCGTGGGCAGCGAATCGTTGACGCTGCGTCCACTCGCCCCATAATCGCCGAAGGCGCTCACCGAGGGCAGGCGTTCAAACTTAACTGCGCCATAGCTCAGGCGCGCACTCGCCTGCCGCAGGTTCTGCGCTTTCCATTCGGGACGTTGTTCGAGCGCCGTCTCCAAGGCCTTGTCCAGGGGAGGAACTTCCAAAGGACGATATTGCAGCCGGTCAGCCAGCTCCAGACGTGTATGAAGCGCCAACCCCAGGCTCTTCAGGAGCTTCAGGTGCGCCTCATTGCGGCTGCATTCGGCCACCAACAGTTTCTGTTTCTCATTCGCCAATTGGACCCGCGCCCGGGTGACTTCAATGCCGGTTCCCGTGCCGGCATCCTTCATATTGCGCGCCAGCGCGAGCAGCGCTTCGGCCAACGTCACGTTGGCGTGCGCCGCTTCCAGGCGCGCCTCCGCGCTGGAAGCCGACAGGTAGGCCCGCGCTACCTGGTCCGCCACCTGATTGGACACCGCATCGCTGTCGGCCGATGCGGCCCTGTAGGCCGCCCGCGCGGCTTGCAGACGGCGGATGGAACTGAAGTCAAACAACGTTTGCGTAAGCGCGGCGCGGGCATCCAAGACGGTAAAAGGCCCGACGAACTGTGGAAAGCGGAAACCCGGCACAGGGACCTCGACGCGGATCCCCATGGCTGCGAGGTTTCGGGTGAGATTTTGTTGGCCGGCCGCCAGCGACAAGTCGGGCAGGAGGAAAGCGCGCGCCTGCGCGGCGCGCGTTCTGGCCTGCACGGTGTACTCGCGGGCCAGCGCCAGACGGACGTTGCCTTCCGGCGCCAGGGCAATTTCCACCGCCCGCTTCAAGTCCAGGCGCAGCACGGGCACATCCTCAGCCGCGGCCGCCCAGCCGCAACAGACCGCCACCAAGATCGCGCCTTTCATGACTTTCGCAAGCTCCTTGCGCCCCTACGGGCCTTTTTCCACGGCGCGCGCAACCCGGCGCACGCAAAGGTCACCAAGCGCCGCCGCGCGCCCTCGGCGTCCCGCCCGCTCACCTCGCCGCCGGAGACGAACTCGAGCAGTTCCCCGGCCGCCATTGTATGAGCCAGCGCGCCGACGACAAAGTGCACGCGCCAGGCCAGCTCGGCCGGGGGTAAACCGGGCAAGGCACGGCTGAGCGCGCGCTTGAACCGGCTCAGGACTTCACCCATCTGCTCGCGGAGCACCTGGCCGGCCATCCCGCCGGGCTCCGCGTAGACCCGGCCGATCAGAACGGCCACGCCGGCGCCGCTGCCGCACCCGGTTTCCAGAACGGGTGCAGCCAGGGCGTCTACGACGGCTTCCAGCGGCGCAGGACGCGGCGCCGAGGCGCGTTCGGCGGCCTCCAGCATCTCTAGGCGGCGCCGGTTGATGGGCTCCAGGCGGCGCGCGTACATGGCGCGAATCAACTCTTCTTTCGAGCCGAAGTGGTAATGAATGGCGGCCAGATTCACGCCCGCCTGGGCGGTGATGGCGCGCAGCGAGGCGCCGGCCAGGCCGCGCTGGGCGAAGAGCGTTTCGGCGGCATCCAGGATGCGCTGCGAGGTTGCGGAACCGCGTACAGTTTCATTCATACGTATGTATAAATTAAACGTATGTATTAATTGTACCGGAAGGCCGCTGCTTGTCAAGGGAAAACTGCGGATAAGCCGGAGCGTCAGCCGGCGGCGTTGAAATAGGCGCAGTCTGGGTGATGGAACACCAGGGCGCTCACGCTGGCCTCCGGATCCATCATCATGCCTTCGGTCAGATGCACGCCGATCTCGTCGGCGTCCAGCAACTTCCAGATGCCCCGCTGATCCTCCAGGTTGGGGCAGGCGCCGTAGCCCAGACTATACCGCTTGCCGCGGTACCGCGCCGTGAGGCGCTCCCGCATGGTCATGGAAGGCGGGTCCGGGAAACCCCAATCTTCGCGGATGCGCCGATGGAGCCATTCGGCGGCCGCCTCGGCCGTCTCGATGGCCAGCGCCTGAAGCGCATGAGCGAAGAAGAAGCGGCCGGCGGTCTTGGCCTGTTCGGCGCGTTCGCGCACGCCATGGCCCGCGGTGACAACGAACAGAGCAATAGAATCCAGCGGATCGAGCACGTAGTCGCTCAAGCACAAACCGTCTGGCCCGGCCTGGCGTGGGAAGTGGAACGTGTAGCCCGGCAGGAGCACGGAGTTGCCTTCGCGGCGCGCCTCAAAAAAACGCCACACCGCGCGTACTTTGATAAAACTGGCAGCTTCGCGCTTGACATCCTCCACTTGATGAAACAGCTCGCGCGCCTTGGGGTC
The DNA here is from genome assembly GCA_964429095.1 of uncultured Solibacteraceae bacterium. Taxonomy (GTDB): domain Bacteria; phylum Acidobacteriota; class Terriglobia; order Bryobacterales; family Bryobacteraceae; genus JAJFUV01. Next base: position 3,520 of record CAYSBM010000219.1, read on the forward strand.
GCCGGCTGTCAGCAACTGCTCAAAATTGCCGCGGAACCCAAGATGGCGGCCGTACAGCATGTAGGAGTTCAAGTAGCTCCAGACCTCGCCAAGCGGCGCCTCACACACCTTGCGGTCCAGGTAGGGAGGCGGCGGAGGGGCAATGCCGGTGCGCACGCGGGAACTCCGGGCGGTGGACACCGGGACGGGGCGCGAAGGTTCGCTCGCGCCGTCTGATGGGGCGGCAGGCTGGTGCTCAGCCAGGATCTGCTGGCGCGTAGCCGGGTCCATGAGCTGGTTGAGCAGCCGCAAGCCTGTCATGGCGTCTTTGGCGTAGAGAGTAGGCGCGCCGTAAGCGGGACCGATCTTGCCACGGGTAAACTTGTCCGACAATGCCGCTCCCCCGACCAGCAGCGGCATCCGGATTCCCGCCTGGCGGAGATCGCCGGCGGTAATCACCATCTGCTGGGCGCTTTTCACCAGCAACCCTGAAAGCCCAATCGCGTCCGGCGAGTGTTCGGCGGCGGCGCGGATCAGCTCCTCGGGCGGCACTTTGATCCCCAGGTTGATCACCTGGTAACCGTTATTCGACAAGATGATTTCGACCAGATTCTTGCCGATATCGTGCACGTCGCCTTTCACCGTGGCCAGCACCACCTTGCCACGCGCGGCCGTCTGGGATTTCTCCATGAAAGGTTCCAGGTAAGCCACGGCGGCTTTCATGACCTCGGCCGATTGGAGCACTTCGGCCACGATCAATTCATTGGCGTTGAACAGGCGGCCCACCTCGTCCATGCCGCGCATCAACGGCCCGTTGATGATTTCCAGCGCCGGCGCGCCTTGCTTCAACTTCAAGTCCAGATCGGCGATCAGGCCGTCCTTGGTCCCCTCGATGACGTAGCGCGCCAGGCGCTCATCCAATGGCAGGACGGCAGCGCTGGCCGCGCTCCTGGGCGCCGCCTCACGGAAATGGTCGGTGATGGCCGCCAGGTGGTGCTGGTTGATGGCCACGCGCTGCTGGGAGGTTTGTTCGCGCCAGTCCGCGGGGGCGGCAACGCCTGGCGCCGGAGCGTGGAAAAGCAGGTTCTCGGCCAGGCGCCTCGCTTCGGCGTCCAGGGAAGCAAAGCGCTCGATTTTCTCGGCATTCACGATGGCCAGATCCAGGCCCGCGCGGGTGGCATGGTAGAGAAACACCGAATTGACCACCTCGCGCGCCGCAGCCGGCAGCCCGAAGGAGACGTTTGAGATGCCCAGCAAGGTCCGCACCTGCGGCAATCGCTGTTTGATGAGCCGCACGGCTTCGATGGTTTCCACTGCGCCCCCGATGTAATTTTCATCCCCCGTAGCGCAGGGGAACACCAAAGGATCAATGATGATGTCCTCGGCCGGCACTCCATACTTTCCAGCCAGCAACTCCACCGAGCGCTCAGCGACAGCCAATTTACGCTCGCGAGTGAAGGCCTGGGCCTGCTTCGGGTCCTCATCGATGCAACCCACCACCAGCGCCGCGCCATAGGCGCGCGCCAGCGGCGCCACGCGCGCAAACTTCTCCTCGCCGTCCTCCAGGTTCACCGAATTAATGATGCTCTTGCCCTGGCAGTAGGTGAGCGCCAGTTCGAGGGCGCGCGGATCGGTCGTGTCGATCATCAGCGGCGCCTTCACCTTCCGGATGAGGCGCTCGTAAAACGGCGGAATATCCTGAAGCTCGTCCCGCTCGCTGGATTGCAGGCACACATCGATGATCTGTGCGCCGTTGCGCACCTGCCGGCGGGCAATTTCACTGGCTTCTTCCCAAGCCTCGCGCGCAATCAAATCCTTGAACAGCCGGCTGCCGATCACATTCGTGCGCTCGCCGACCAGCAGGGGGCGGCTGGAGGCCTCCGCTTCCACAAGGTCGATGCCGCAATAAAAGGAGCGTCGTGGCGGGGGCGGCGCTTGGCGCGGCGGGCGGCCTTCCACCATACGCGCGATGGCGCGTATGTGGGCCGGCGTTGTGCCGCAGCAGCCACCGACAATATTGAGCCAGCCGCTGGAAACAAAGCGTTCTAACTGGCGCGAAAGCGTTTCCGGCGTCTCCAGGTAGCGGCCTTCCTCGTCCGGCAATCCGGCGTTCGGATAGCAGCAGATGTGTGTAGAGGCCAGTTCGTGGAGCGCGCGAATGTGCCCGGTCATGAACTCCGGCCCGGTGGCGCAGTTCAAGCCGATGGAAAGCGGACCAGCGTGCGCGACCGACACCCAGAAGGCGTCGGCCGTCTGGCCGGCGAGCATGGCGCCGGTGGGCTCAATGGTGCAGGAGATCATGACCGGAATACCGGCGCCCAGCTCCGCTTCCACCCGCTTTATGGCAAGCAGCGCAGCCTTCACATTGCGGGTATCCTGGCAGGTTTCCAACAGCAGCACGTCCGCGCCGCCTTCCACCAGCGCCAAAGCCTGAATGTAGTAGGCATCGCGCAACTGCTCGAAGGTGATCCCGCCGGTAACGGTAATGGATTTTGGCGTAGGCCCCAGGGACCCGGCGCCGAAGCGGGGGCGGGCCGCCGTGGAAACCG
>CAYSBM010000220.1:0-6034 GCA_964429095.1 uncultured Solibacteraceae bacterium
CGGCCTGAAACGACAGGAAGGTATCGCTCGCCAGTTCGGGCTCGACCCCAAACAACCGTAAGCGAGGATTCAGTGCGTGCGCGGCGATGGCGCAGCCCGCCATGAGTCCTCCTCCGCCGACGGGGGCCAACAGAGCAGCCAGAGCCGGCACGGCCTCCAGCAGGTCCAGCGCCACAGTGCCTGGGCCCGCGATGATCCACGGGTGAGCGAACGGCGGCACGAGTACCGCACCGGTCTCGCGGGCGATCCTCGCTCCCAGCGCTTCGCGGTCCTCCCGCAGGCGGTCGTAAACAACTACCTCCGCCCCATAAGCGCGCGCGGCCTCCAGTTTGGAACGCGGCGCATCGGCGGGCATCACCAGCGTGGCGTGCACTCCCACCTCGGAAGCGGCGATGGCCACCGCTTGTGCGTGATTGCCGCTCGAATATGCCACCACGGCTCTGGACCGGGCGCTTGGCGGAATCGAGAAAATGAAATTCGCTGCGCCGCGAATCTTGAAGGCGCCGCCGCGCTGCAAGTTCTCGCACTTGAAGAAAACCCGCGCCTGGGCCTGTGCGTCCGCAAGGCGCGAAGTCAGCACCGGCGTGCGGTGCGCGATGCGGCGGATGCGCGACGCCGCATCGCGTATGTCAGAGAGCCTGACAGGTCCGGTCACGTGGTTTGCCCAGCAGCGAGCCGATGATCATGCCCAGCGCAGCGGCCGCGAACGCGCCGAAGCCCGCCCAGTTCGCCGGCACTTTAAAGAAGAAAAAGGTTACCGCCACTGCCGCTCCGGCCAGCATGGCGCAATAGCCGCCGGTGGTGTTGGCGCGCTTCCAATATAGCCCCGCGATCACGGCGGAGAATGCACCCGCCAGAAAGATCGTGCCGGTGATGTTTAGGTAGAAGTAAGTAGGGCCGGGCAGCGTGTACCAGACGCCCCAGAACAGAACAAACAGGCTTACAAAAAGGTTCGCCACACGGTTCAAGAGCACTTGCCCCCGCGGCGACAGAGGTTTCTTGCGCAACGGCAGCACAATATCCTGGGCGATGATGCTCGACCAGCCGAGCAGGTAGGAGCTGTTCACCGACATGGTGGCCGCGAGCATTCCGGCCACTACGATCCCTAGCACGCCGGGAGGCAGAATCCTGGAAAGCATGATCGGCATGGCCTGGACCGAACTCTCGTGCGTGCCCAAGTATGCCAGGGCGGCGATGCCCCACATCATGGGCATCATGCCGCGTCCCAGATAGATGAAGCCGGTCCAGGAAAAGACCTTGCGGCTGGTTTCCGGATCTCGTGTCGAAAAGGTTCGCATGGCGGTGGTCTGCCAGCAGGTATCTACGGCCATCCATAAGAGAATTTGGAAAATGATGTAGCTCCAGCCGTAATCCGGATTACTCAAAGGATTGAAGCCTGCCTCACCCAGCGAGCCGGCAACCGTGTTGTACATCTTGTCCAGGCCCACAACTGACACCGAGGAAATCGTAATGAGGATGGTTCCAATGCTGAGGGCGACGAATTGTATGAAGTCGGTGATAACGATGGAGACCATTCCTCCCAATACCGTATAGACCAATTCCAGCAGCAGAATGCCGGTCATGATGGCCTTCAGGTAGTCCAGCGACACACCGCTCATCAAAGCCAGGAATGTGCCTTCGACTTTCAAGAACACGCCCATATTGAGGATTCCGCCGGTGGCCACTAGCACGCCGGTGAGCACGCGCAGATTGCGGCTGTAGTGAACCTCAAAGAACTCGGGCACGGTCATCAACCCCAGCGCGCGCAACCGCCTTACGATAAAGCCTGTCCGCCCGATGAATATCATGGCCGCGCCGGCGATCAGGCCGTTGATGAAGGAGGCGTAACCGGTCTTGTACCCGAGTTCGGCATAGTACATAAACGTAATGGTGCCGATCTCGGTGGCGGCCAGCGTGGCGATGCCTACGAAAGTACCGAGTTCGCGGCCGGCGACCAGGAACTCACTCAATCCGGAGATAAATCTCTTTCCATACAGCCCGGCTGCCAGCGTGGCGGCCAGATACAACACGACGATGGTCCAGTCCAGAACGGTGAAATTCACTTTGACCTTCCGAAAGTAAACATCCTGGATACTGCGGCCGGGGCGTGAATGTCAAGCAGGCGCGGCGGAGCTTCTTCCAGACACCCGGCCGCCGGAAAAAATCCAAAATTTGTGAGAAACTACACATATATTTTTCGCACGGACCATGAGGAGCACCGTCGAGCCGCGCCGTTCTCCATATCTTGCGGCGGCCGCATTTCTGCTCGCCGCGGCGGTGATCACTGCCGCCGCATACCGCTTCCACCACGTTGAACGAGAGGTTATTGAAGAGCAGGTCCGCAATCAACTGCTCTCGGTCGCCGACTTGAAAGTGCACCAATTGGCCCGGTGGCGGCAGGAGCGCTTAGGCCACGCCTACTCACTGATGTTCAACCGAATGATGATGCCCGCGCTCGAACGCGTGGCGGCCGGCTCGGCTGGCGCCGAGGACCGCCGACAAGCGCTGAACTGGATGGAAGCCCTGCGGAAGCATCTGAACTACGCCAATGTGGTGCTCGCCAGCCCTGATGGCAAGGTTGTCATGAGCGCGGGTCCTTGGATGGGTTCGGCCAAGCACTTTGAGGAAATCGCCCGCCAGGTCCTGGCTGCCCGCGGACCGGTATTGCGGGATTTCCATGCCGGCGACAACGACGGAAGGATTCACCTGGGCATGAACTTCCCTTTGCAGCGTGATGCGCACTCGCCGCCTTTCGGCATCCTCATGCTGGGCATTGACCCCGCTGAGCACCTCTACCAGCTCATTCAGTCCTGGCCCGTGCCCAGCCGGTCGGCGGAGACGTTGCTGGTCCGGCGGGAAGGGACTGAGGTGGTATATCTGAACGATCTGCGGCACAGGAAGCACACGGCCCTTCAGTTGCGAATCCCCCTGGCCCGCACCGAAGTGCCCGCGGTGCAAGGCGCCATGGGAAAGGAAGGTCTCGCTTGGGGCCGCGACTATCGCGGGACGCCGGTTCTGGCCGCCATACGCCATATTCCGGGCACGCCCTGGATCCTGATAGCGAAGGTCGACGAAGATGAAGTGCACGCCCCCATCCGGCGGCGGTCGCTCGCAATGGGCGCCGGCGCTTTGGTGCTGATCCTGGCGGCGGGCGCTGTGATTCTGTATCTGTGGCGCAGGCAGCAGCTCCGGTTCTACCAAGAGCGCTACCAGGCCGAAATCGACCGCCGGGCCATTCTGGGCCATTATGACTATCTCAGCCGCTTCGCCAACGACATTATCATTCTGGCGGACGAAAGCGGACGCATCGTGGAGGCCAACGACCGCGCCGTGGCCACCTACGGTTATACACGTGAACAGCTACTGGGGATGCCCGGCCGAAACCTGTGCCATCCGTCAACCTTGGATAGCTTTGACCAACAATGGCAAGACGCCATCGCGCGCGGCGGAGCCGTTATCGAGACCCTGCACCAGCGCAAGGACGGCAGTCCCATTCCGGTCGAAGTCAGCATGCGTCTCATTGAAGTCGAAGGCAAACGCTTCTACCAGGCCATCATCCGGGACATCCGCGAGCGCATAGAAATGGTCGAGAAATTGCGCGAGACGGTGGCCACGCTAAACGCGGTGGTAGAGGCGTCCCCTGCCGCGATAGTGGCGCTGACCCCCGACGGGCGGGTCACGCTTTGGAATCGTGCGGCGGAGAAAATTTTCGGCTACCGCGCCGAGGAAGTTCTCGGCTGCCCTCTGCCGGACCACGGCATCACTTCACTCGAAGACCGGCGGCGGGTCCAATCGGCGCTGCTGGCTGGAGAGGCCATCCGCCCGATCGAGTGCCGGCTGGGACGCAAAGACAAAACCACGGTTGAAGTGAGCCTGTCGGCGGCGCCGCTGCGCGATGCCGACGGGAAGGTGGCGGGCATGCTCGGAATCATGGTGGACATCACCGAGCGCAAGCGCAACGAACGCGAGCAGAAACTGCTGAGCGACACGATCGCGGCCAGCCTTAACGAAATCTACCTGTTTGACGCCGGCACGTTGCGATTCCGCTATGTGAACCAGGGAGCGCTCAACAACCTTGGCTACACCCTGGCCGAGATGCAGTCTATGACGCCGCTCGACATCGCACCGGAATTTGACTCCCAGCGGCTGGAAGAAGTAGTGCAACCTCTACGCACAGGTGAGGTGAAAGTGCAGGTTTTCGAAACCACCCACCGCCGTGCCGATGGAAGCCAGTATCCCGTGGAAGTTCATCTGCAATTGTTTGATCACGAAGGCGAGCGGGTTTTCCTGGCCATGATTCTAGACATCACCGAGCGCCGGCGCGCTGAAGAAGCCCTGCGGCGCAGCGAGGAACAACTGTTGCAGTCGCAAAAGCTGGAAGGAGTCGGGCGGCTGGCGGGAGGCGTGGCGCACGATTTCAATAACTATCTGACGGTGATCAACGGCTACTGCGACATGCTGTTGGAGACTCTGCCAAGCAGAAGCGCATTGCACGAGCAGATCACACGCATCCGGCGGGCTGGCGAACAGGCCGCCGTCCTCACGCGGCAACTGCTGGCATTCAGCCGCCGGCAAGTCCTGAAGCCAAGGCTGTTGAACCTCAACGAAGTCGTTGCCGATGTCCAGCGCATGCTCCAGCGCATGATCGGCGAGGACATCGAACTGGCCCTCATGCTCGACCCGGCGTTGGGCGCCATCATGGCCGACCCCGCGCAAATGGGACAAGTGTTGATGAACTTGCTGGTGAACGCGCGAGACGCCATGCCGCAGGGCGGCAAGATCGTCATTGAAACCGCCAACGTCGATTTGGATGAAACTTATGCCCAGCGTCACCCCGAAGTGAAACCCGGCCCCTACGTCATGCTGGCCGTCACCGACAGCGGCGCCGGCATGGACGCCGAAACTCAACAGCACATTTTCGAACCCTTCTTCACCACCAAGAAATCCGGAGAAGGAACCGGCTTGGGGCTGGCTACCGTCTATGGCATTGTGCGGCAGAGCGGCGGCTGGGGGGGGGTGTATAGCGAACCTGGCCGCGGAACCACTTTCAAGCTGCACTTTCCCAGAATTGGTTCTGCTGCGCAAGCGTTGGTTGAACCCGACCCGGTCCTGGAGGTCCGCAAAGGCGCGGAAACGGTTTTGGTGGTTGAAGATCAGGCGGAAGTGCGCATGCTCACCAGCCTCGTGCTACGGGAAGCCGGCTACCGGGTTCTGGAAGCGGCCAGTGGAGAAGAAGCGCTGGCTTACTTTCAGCCCGGCCATCCCCCCATCGACCTGCTGTTCACCGATGTGGTGATGACCGGGATGAACGGACGGGACCTGGCTGCCCGCGTCGCGAAGCTGAGTCCGTCGACGCGCGTACTTTACACCTCCGGTTACACGGCCAACGTCATCGCACACCGTGGCGTGTTGGATGCAGGAACCGAGTATCGGCCCCAGCCCTGCACACCGACCCGCGTGCTCAGTAAAGTACGCGAGGTTCTGGACCGCGCGCCGGGTGCGGACGGCGCGCTATAATCCGGTAGGGCATGAAATACTGGTACTGGTTCTGGATGATCAGCTTCGCCTTCGCCAGCACAGCCTTCGCGCTGATTGCGGGTATCGTACTGGTACTTGGGATCCGCGATCTGCGCCAGATGTTCTCCCGCCTTCGCCGCCAGTAGCAGCGCCGCCGGACCGGCTTACCAGATCCCGAGCAGCTTCCACCAGGCGAATCCCACTGTCGTCCAGATGGCCAGGTTGGCGAGCGACACGACAAACCCCACCTTCCACCACCTTTGCAAGCTCACATACTCATGTGCAAAGAACATGGGAGCGGGCGTAGTGCCGTAGTTGGTGAGGCCGGCTGACAGATTGGCGAAGCAGGCAAACGCGTAAACGGCCAGGCCCGCAGGCGCCCCCTTGGCCAGCAGTACCGCCAGGAAGGCCGGGTACATGGACAAAATATGCGCGGTAATGCTGGCGAAGCCATAGTGGGCGTAGAAATAAATGAGCAGGGCGGAAACAAATAACAGCAGCCAGCCCGTCCCGCCCA
>CAYSBM010000221.1:0-6030 GCA_964429095.1 uncultured Solibacteraceae bacterium
GCTATGCTTGTCAAACTGGCCTTGCTTACCGTGCAGGTAACAGTGGTTGGCGGTGTAGATCACGAAGGTGTCGCGGTCCAGGTTCAATTCGCCGAGTTTGTTCAGGACGGCTCCAATATTCCTATCCAGAAAACTCACCGAGGTGTAATAGGCCGCAATGATGCCGCTTTTCTCAGCGGCAGTCAAATCCTCGAAGACAGCCGGGACTTGTGGCGGGTCTTCGGGTCCCAGCCGCGGCGGTGGGAATCTCGCCGGGTCAAAATGGTCCCGGTCCTCAACCGGAAAATCGTATGGAGAATGGGGTTCCATAAAGCTCACCCATAACGCAAAGGGCTTCTTGTCCTGTTTCCTCATCTCCAGGAACCGCTGCGCCTGCCGGGCTATATACGTACCTTTCATGTCTTCGTAATAAGCCGGATACGGCAGCTTTTCAGCATTCAGCCAAATACGCGCCGGGTCCTTAAAGGGCCGCCATGGCGGCTTAGTCCGGATGTCGGCCGGTATCGCCCGCGGGTGCACCTGCTGTTTCCAGTCCCGTTCCACGATGTCTTCGGTCACACAGGTCTCCAGGCCGAACAGGCCGTCGCGGCCCGGCCTTTGAAACTGCATCTTGCCGAAAACGGCCGTACGGTAGCCCGCCTTTTGCAATTGTTGCGCCAGCGTGGGCTTGTCCAAAGCCAGCGGGGTGGCCAAGCGTGTGACGCCCGCCATGTGCGGCAGTTGACCGGTAAAGATGGATTGCCTGGACGGCGTGCACATGGGACAGTTGGAGTAGTGCCGCGCGAACCGCACCCCCTGCGACGCCATGCGGTCCAGATTGGGCGTCTCCGCCATGCGGTTTCCGTCGCAACCGAGCACATAGCCAGCGTGATCGTCGGCCAGCAAGAAAAGGAAATTGGGCGGACGGCGTTTCTGTGCCTTCACTACGGCGCCGCCGGCCAGCGCCCCAAGCGCGCAGCGCCTCGTCACCATGGCTTTACTGTAACGGATTTTCCACAGGCCTGGCGAATCCAAACCGGTGCGTGCCACACGGAGTCTCCTTCGGCTGCATCCTGCTCCGCTGGACGCTATAGCCAGGAATCCACCTGGGCTATGGGTATCTCCTGACACGCGAAGCGCCTCCGGGTGCCAACCTGTTGTTGCACCGAATCATGTCACCCTAACTGCAACGAAACTCTGTCAGTCTGGCAAGCGGTGGAAGTGACGCACCGTGGAAAGCCTCGAAAACCGCTGGCGCAGTTTTCCACCCTTTCCACCGCGCCTGGAAATCGCTGCGCGATTTCCACATTCCCACCGCTCCACGACGGTTCCCCTTTGTGCTTTTTCTTTTGTTCTCTTGCTGCGCAGATTTCGCTTTCAAGGCAGCACCGCCAGCGCCGCTCTGCCCGCGTGCACGTAAATCCGCGGTAGTTTGCGTTTTTGACTGCGCGGACGCTGCGGGGCGCAGCCCGGCGTGCAGCCCAGGGCGCGCCGGCAATTGAATCCAGTGACTGCCGATCTGCGCCACGTGATCCTTGCCCACCACCCGCTCGTACCGCAGGCTGAACACACGGTCCCAGTTCCGCCTCTTGCTCAAAGGCCGAAAGTCACTCTGGTTCTCTCGCGGCGCCACCGAAAACCGCTGGTTGTAGTCCGGGACAAACCTCTCCAGCACCGCATTGGCGGCCTCCACCGTGGCGGCCCCGGCCAGGCGCAACTCGCTTCTCAGCCGATCTTGAAACGTGCGCCCCAGCCGCTCGATCCGCCCTTTGGCCTATGGGCTCAGCGCCGCGATCTGCTCGATGCCCAACTCCTCCAGTACCCGCCCCAACTGGGGCGGCCCTTGCCGCCCGGCCAGTTCCTCCTCCAGGATCCAGTGCTTGTCGTTGCGCTGGAAGCTCCCGTGCCGGCTCACCATCGAGCGTAACTGCCTCAGCCAGCCCACCGTGTCCTTCGGCTCCTGTTGAAAGCCCGCCGCCAGTACCCGGCCCGTGGCATCGTCCTGGAACCCCACCAGGGTGAGCCGCGGCCCTCGCCCTTCCAGCCAGTCCTCGCGGGTGGCGTCGGCCAGCACCATCATCCCCGCCTGTGGCTTGCGCTTTCCGCAGTGGCCGTGCCGCACCCAATCCAGCTCCTCCGGCCGGTAACAGGCTTTCAGCCGGTAATCCTGCTTCCGACTCAGACGGAGCAGGCCGCTGGCTTCGTCCACCGTGGTCCGCCCCGCCCCCGCATTCTCAATCACCTTTGCTCGCTGGAACTCTTTCTGGCTCAATTCGATCACCTCTCAGGATCGCCCAGTTGACACAGTTTCGTTGCAGTTCAGGGGTGACATTATTTTGGAGCATCTTCAGCGTCTCCGGGCAACCTTGACGAAAGCGTAACAAATCCCGCAGAATATGTTAGGGCATAAGCGTCGCAGCCCGCCCGAACCGGCAGGCGATATGCCGGGACGGCCAGCAATTCGATCTCAGAATACGTTGGGGTGGTTTTGAAGACCATTTTCCGCTTTTTCTTGTACAGTTTTTCTTTTCTGCTGCTGACGGGCGCCGCGGACGCGGTGGAACCCAAGAAGAACGCACGCCGCCGAAAGCCGGTGCGAGCGCCGGCCACCGTTGTGAAAAAATCAACGGCGGCCACATCCGCCAAGAAGGCGAAAAAGACGCGCTCCGGCGCGCAGGTTGCGCGGAAACGGCGGTCTACGGCACGCAGCTACTGGACCGAGCCGAGCTATGCCGATGCCACGGCTGGCGACAGCGCCGAAGGCGAGGATCCCGTGATCCGGCGCGCGGCCGTTGAGGCGCTTGGCCCTTACAATGGCACCGTGGTGGTGGCGGATCCCTCCAACGGCCGCATCCTGTCAATGGTAAATCAGCGGCTGGCGCTCCAGGGCAGATTTCAGCCCTGCTCCACCATAAAACTGGTGGCTGCGCTGGCAGCCCTGAGTGAAGGCATCATCGACCGCGATACCATGCTGCGCGTTTACGGGCGAAAGAAAATGAACTTGACGGAGGCGCTGGCGCACTCCAACAATCCTTACTTCGCGATGCTCGGCGTAAAGCTCGGATACGACAGGGTGGCCTATTACGCCAAGCTCTTTGGGTTGGGCGAACGCGCCGGGCTCAATATTGAAGGTGAGCAGCCGGGCGTGTTTCCGCCGGCGCCCCCCAAGGAGGGCGGCATGGGCATGATGACCAGCTTCGGCGAAGGGATCTCACTAACTCCGCTTGAGCTGGCCGGATTGCTGGTCGACATGGCCAACGTAGTCACTCTCTATAACTTGCAATACCCGCGTTCCGAGCGCCAGATCAACGAGTTAGACCCGCGGGTGAAAAGCCATCTAGATATCGCCCAATGGCTACCGGAAATAAAGCCCGGCATGCAGGCGGCGGTGGAGTACGGCACCGCCAAACGCGCCTACTACGACGGCAACGAGCCCATTTTGGGCAAGACCGGAACCTGCACGGATAACCGCACTCATCTGGGCTGGTTTGGTTCGTTTAATGAAGTGGGACGCAACAAGTTGGTGGTAGTGGTGCTGCTCACCGGAGGAAAACCGGTGAACGGCCCGGTGGCGGCGGGAATTGCGGGCGGCGTCTACAGAAACCTTTCCGGCCAGAACTACTTTGCCCGGAGCCGCAGCCTTTCCCCCTACGGGCTGGTATCCACGCAGTCCTGCTGCGCACAGTAAGCCGCGGCTAGCGCCGGCTGGCGGCGGAGCGGTCTCCGAAAACCAAGGCGGTGAAGGCGAAGATGTCGGTTTCGGGGTCTTTCCACGCCGTGGGGTTCAGGCCCGCCTTCAGACAGGTATTTTCGAGGAAAGCCAGGCGGTCCCACCCTTGCTCAGGCGCCACCTGCGGCAGCAAGAGGCCTTCGCGGGCGTCGCGTCTCACGACGAGCCCGTCGATCCCCACGCGGATGCGGCGCACATCCAGCACACGGCGCAAAGGGCTAAGGACCGAGATCTCGTACTCCAGTTCCGGCAACTCGGCGGCGGTTACGGGAGCAAAGCGTTCATCCCGCAGGGCGGCAAAAGCGGCCACGTCCCGCACCACCAGCGCCAGCGGCTCGACCGGCGCCACATAGCCGATGCAGCCGCGGAGCTGACCCCGCTTCTTAAGCGTGACGAACGCTCCGCGTTCCTCCGCCAACCGGCTATTGCGCGGGGCAGTGATCTCATACATCTTGCGGTCACGGACCGCCGTCTCGACGCTTTTCTTGGCGATCTCCAGGAGTTCGGCCTGCTCAGCGGGCGTCAGCCAGAAACGGGGAGCCTGCGCCTTGTCCGGCGTTTGCGCTTTGTACAGCGCCACGGCCCCATATCCCACCACGCTCTTCTTGTCGCCGGTCACGTCTCCGGAGTTAGCGTACTTCAGAACGCGCGCCGAGGTGGCTCCGAGTCTTTCGGCAGCGATCATGGCGGCCACAACCGGCCCGCCGCCGCAGGCTTCCCAGACCTGGCGCTCGAAGTTACGCGCCATATTGAGGTAATCCCACTCTTCAATGGCGCGGAGAGTCTTGCGGTCGAGCTCGACCGCCTTATCGTAAGGGTGGAAGTGCGACAAATCGGAGCTGGCCACGATAAGCGTTCCGGGGCCTTGTATCAGCTTGGCAAGCGCTGCGCCGAGGGCCCGGCAAGTGTCGTAATCCTGGGCGCCCATCACCACAGGCACGAGCTTGAAATCGGCGAGCGCGCGCTGCAAGAACGGCAACTGCACTTCGAGTGCGTGTTCTCCTCGACCGCTCGAGGTTGCGTGACCGCGCGGTGAGCGTTGGATTCGTTTATCCAATGCGGCCAGCCGGGCGGCGAAGGCCGTATCGACGAACACTCGGCCCAAAGGCGTGTCGTAGGCGCCGCCATCGAAGACCGACGAGAACGGAAAGGCGTCGATATGCGAAGGCGATATCACTACTACGCGCTGGAAAGCGCGTCCCTTCACCAGGGCGTATGCGTGGGCCGCGACGTGGGCGGAATAGATGTAGCCGGCGTGTGGGACTACAATAGCCGCCACGTCATGGATCGCCGGGGGTGTGGCCGCGGACAGCAAATTATCTACCATGGCCGCCAGTTCTTTGGGGTCCGCCGGGTAAAACGAACCCGCCACCATGGCCGGCCTCACGTTGCGGATTTCGGCCGCCGCCCAGCCCAGCAAGAGGAAAAATACGGTTCCGAGATTGCGCATTTTGAGATTACCCTTCCCAAACGCCGGCCACCGGCTGCCGGCAATACTTGCAGCGGCCCTTCACCAGGTTCTCGGCCCGAACCGCAAATCCTGTCCTTTCCACCACCTTGCGCCGGCACCTGGGGCAGTAAGTGTTTTCGGCTGGGTGACCGGGAACATTGCCGATGTAAACGTAGCGCAGCCCCTCGGCCACTGAGATGGCGTGCGCCCGTTCCAAAGTACTCACGGGCGTCGGGGGCAGATTCTTAAGCAAATACTCGGGGTGGAAGCGCGAAAAGTGCAGCGGCACATCCACGCCCAGGTTGGCTTTCACCCATTGCGCGAGGCCTCGAAATTCCTGCTCGCCGTCATTGAGGGTAGGAATCACAAGGTATACGATTTCAGTCCACATGCCCAGCTTGCGCATCTCGACCAGAGCATTGAGCACGGGCTTCAATTCCCCGTTCACCACCTCGCGATAGAACTTTTCCGAGTACGCTTTAAGATCCACCTTGATGGCGTCCACCCGCGCACACAGCAATTTGAGCGGCTCGGGCTGGATGTAGCCGCCGGTGACGACGACGTTGCGAACACCGGCTGCGCGGGCGCGGGCGGCGGTGTCGATCATGTACTCGAAATAAATGACCGGTTCGCTGTAGGTGTAAGCGATCGAGGCGCAGCGGTTACGCGAAGCCGTCTCAGCGGCGCCCTCCGGCGGCAGGTAGACCGCGGTGACCTGCTCCGGGCGGACCTGCGAGATGTCCCAGTTTTGGCACATCTTGCAATTCACGTTGCAGCCAGCGGTGGCCAGGGAAAATGCGCTGGTGCCGGGCAAGAAATGGAAGAAGGGGTTTTTTTCGATCGGGTCGATGTGCGCGGCCCCCACCCGGGG
>CAYSBM010000222.1:0-6026 GCA_964429095.1 uncultured Solibacteraceae bacterium
GTTAGGGCGCCGGTGGAGGACGGTTTTCTGAAAGTACACAACGAGGAGGATTAAAGCTGTGAGTGTGAAATTGACTGTGCGCCAGGTGGGAGATGTGTGTGTAGTGGATGCGGTGGGGCGCCTTACTTTGGGAGAGGGGTCCAGCACGTTCCGCGATACCATACGGAACCTGGTGGGCCAAGGCAACAAGAAGATTGTGCTCAATCTCGGCGATGTCACCTATATCGACAGCTCCGGAATCGGTGAACTCGTTTCCGCTTTCACGACCGTAACCAACCAGGGCGGCAGATTGAAGCTGCTGAACTTGACCAAGCGGGTGCAGGACCTGCTGCAAATCAGCAAGCTATACTCTGTTTTCGAGGTCTTCGACGACGAGGCGGCAGCAGTTGCCAGCTTCGCCTGACGCCGCCACGCCCGGCTGCGGCGTGGTGTTTTCACGTGAGAGGATCGGCGGCAGCCGAGCACATCTCTTCCTTGGAGGTATTGACTACCGCTGAATACGGGGGACGGCCCCTGGGGCGAGCCCCCGTATTCGGAACCCTTTCAACCAGCCATGGAATCGCCGAAAAAGGTGTCGATCGTAGTCGCTGAGGAGTTGTCCCTATTGAGGGAGGGGATTGCTGCGCTCTGCGAGCGGAATCCTAAGTACTCCGTGGTGGGACTTTGCGGCGATGGCGAAAGCGCGTTCCGTCTCATATCATCGAAGCGGCCGGAGGTGGCGGTGCTGGATCTGAATTTGCCCCGTCTCTATTGTCTGGAATTGATTTCAAAGCTTCGTGCCCTGCATCTGCCCACGCGCTTCATAGTCATGAGCATGCGGCGCGACCGGAAAACGGTGATCGAGGTTCTGCGCGCCGGCGCACAGGGCTACGTCCTGAAGTCCGGGCCATCGCGCCATCTGCTGGACGCTTTTGAACAGACGGCCCAGGGCGGCGTTTACGTTTCCCCGCTGCTGGAATTGGACAAGATCTTCGCCTCGCACAGGTCGCGAAAGGTGGAAGATCCGCTCGAGTTATTGAGCGCCCGCGAATACCAGGTATTCTCGCTTCTGGTTGAAGGCTTGCGGGCCAAGGAAGTGGCTGCGCGTCTGGAACTCAGCCCTAAGACCGTGGACACCTACCGCGCAAGCCTTATGCGCAAATTAGACATTCACGATCTGGCCGGATTGGTCAAATTCGCCGTTCAGCGGAGCTTGACGCCGCTGTCCTGACATTAGAGGCGCAGGTGCGGGCGCCTTTTCCGGATGCGCGCCGGATTGTGCTAAGATCGGATTTCCCCTGAGGTAGCTTGTGGATAGAATCACGCGTAAAGAGCTGAAGACAGACAAATTCCGCGAAGAATTCGCGCACACGGTCGAATACGTCGAACTACACCGCCGCCAGGTGATCCGGTACGGCGCCATCGTTTTGGCCCTGATATTGGCTGTGATCGGTTGGCGCTACCATAGCAAGCAAAAGGCTCTGGAGCGCCAGGCGGCGCTCCATGCGGCTATGGAGATTCAGAACCGGCAAATCGGTCCGGACACCGGCAATGAGTTCCTGCCCACTTATCCGACGGTCGAGGCCCGCGCCACAGCGGCGGCAAAAGCTTTCAATGATTTGATTGCCAAGTACCCCGGCACCGAGGAGGCTCAGATCGCGTACTATTATCTGGGCGTGGTTTCCCTCGATACGAGCAAGATGGCGGACGCTGAAAAGTACTTCAAGATCGCCGCCGAAGGACGCAACCACGACTATGCTTCGCTGGCGGCTTACTCTCTGGCCCACGTCGAGTTTTCTCTGGGCAAGCCAGCCGAGGGTGAGCGTCTTCTGCGCCAACTGATGGAAAAACCGACCATTTTCGTCTCCAAGGACCAGGCCACCATATCTCTGGCCCGGTTGATCGCTCCCACGCGCCCCAACGAAGCCCGCAAAATGTTGGAGCCTTTGCTCACCAGTCCAAACAACGCTGTGAGCCGGGCGGCGCTGGCCGCTGCCGCCGAGTTGCCGGCAAAGTAGATACGGCTTGCGCCCATGACGCCTCTGGTGAGCCACCTGCGCTTCCCGGTGAGCTCCAGCCGGGGGCGCCGCTACCCGGAGCCTCCCCATCCCTACCGGAATGATTTTCAGCGCGACCGTGACCGCATTGTGCATGCGCGCGCTTTTCGGAGGCTGGAGGACAAGACCCAGGTCTTCACCAGCGAGCTCTCCGACCATTTTCGCAACCGCCTGACGCATACCATCGAGGTAGCCCAATTGGCGCGCACGGCTGCTAGCGCTCTGGGACTGGATGAGGACCTAACCGAGGCCCTGGCTTTGGCGCACGACATCGGCCACCCACCTTTCGCGCACGCCGGCGAGGAAGAACTGAACCGCCAGATGAGCCGCTTCGGCGACCGCTTCGATCACAACCTCCACTCGCTGCGCATCGTCGAGAGTTTCGAGCAACCTTACGCTGCTTTCCCCGGCCTTAACCTGTCGTTTGAGGTTCGCGAGGGCATTGTGAAACATTCCCGCGACATCCAGCCCGGCGAGAATCCGGAACTGGAGGAATACCTACCGGGCCAGCGCCCGCCGCTGGAGGCGCAGTTGATCGATCTGGCCGACGAGATCGCTTACAACGCGGCCGATCTGGACGATGCCTTTTCCGCAGGTTTCTATGGCATGGAAGATATTGCCGCCGACATTCCAGCCTACGCCGCGCTGGAGGAGGCTGTCGCCCGGCAGTTCCCCCGCGCCGCGCCGCAGATCCGGTTTCGCGAGACCCTGCGCCGTTTGATCGACACCATGGTGACGGGCTTGGTTGAGGGCACCGCCAGCGCGGCCGGCTCCGCCGGTGTCCGCTCCCATGTTGACGTGCGCCTCTACCCCACGCGCCTGGCCTGCTATACGTCCGGCGCCGCTGCCCTCAACCGCGCGCTCAAGGTCTTCCTGCACCGCCGCGTCTACTCTTCTCCCGTGCTGGCGGCCGAACGTGACCGCAGCGCCGCAATGATGGCGCAGTTATTCGAGTTTTTCTTGCAGAACCCGGACCGGCTGCCCGCCGCGCATGCCGGGCGCGCCGCTATCATGCCGCTTCATCGGGTGGTTTGCGATTACATCGCCGGCATGACTGACGGTTATTTCCGCCGCACCTACCGGCAGATGGTAGGATAGAGGTCTTTGCTTCCATCATGAAATGTGTGCTCTGTGAAGTCCGGCGCCCGCGCCGCGTCTGTCCCGGCGTGCGGGGGGAGATTTGCGCCCTGTGCTGCGGCGCCGAGCGCGAAGTTTCCATCTCCTGCCCGCTCGATTGCGAATATCTGCGTGACGCCCGCCTCCACGAGAAGCCACCCGAGATCGACCCGGATAAGTTTCCGAATGCCGACATACAAGTAAGCGAAAGTTTTCTGCGCCGCAACGAGCAGCTACTAACCTTCGCCGCGGCTACCCTTTTTGAAGCCAGCCGCGAGAACCCGGAGGTGATCGATCTGGATATGCGCGACGCCCTCCAGGCGCTGATCCGCACCTACCGCACTTTGGACAGCGGCCTGATTTACGAGAGCCGGCCTACCAACCCACTGGCGGCTTTCATCCAGCAGCGCTTTCAGCAATCGTTGCAGCAATACCGCCAACGCCTGGCGCAGTCGGCCGGCATAACCACAATCCGCGATAACGACGTGCTGGGTGTGCTGGTCTTCCTCGAACGGCTCGAGTTGAGTAACAATAATGGCCGCCGCCGCAGCCGGGCCTTTATTGACTTTCTTCGGGGCTTCTTTCCTCCGCAATCCTGAAGGTGGCCTGCGGCGGGGCTATTTCACGGCGATGGTCACCACCGCGGGGCTTTCCACATCACCCACTTTCACGACCACCGGCACGGCGCTGCCCGGCGTGACGCCGTCCGGAATCTCGATGTTGGCCTGGAATACGCCCGCCACGAAGTACGGAGCCGCACCCAGATATTTCACACTGGCCGGCAGCCCACCCACCGTGGCGCTGACTTTCTGAACTGGTTTGGGAGAGGGTCCCGTGGCCGGCAAGCCGTCCGTTCCGGCCGGATCGGTTTCCCCTTCGCCCGTGCCCCACAAGCCCACCAGTGAGCCTCTGGCCGCCGGATTAGAGGCGGAATTCAGGCTGCCGTCCTCATTCAGCGCCGCCGCGGGCCCACGGCCCGAGGAGTCCAGCGTGAACAGGCCTGGCATCGAAGGAGCAACCGGGAGCACCAGCTTCTTGGTCAACCGGCCTTGGTATTCGATCTGCACTTCGGTAAAGGTCTTGTTTTTCACCGCGTAGGGTACTACGGCGCTCACTTGCGTGGCGTATGCATAAATCAAGGGCGCCGCCACGCCGTCAAACAGCACGCGCGTGCCGCCGAGCGTGGTGGAAACCAGGCCCGCGGCGGTAAGTTGGAGCGAAACAAGATTAGTAGGTCCGATATTGGCGCCGAAGAAGGTGACAATCTGCCCCGGCGAAACCGCGTTGGCCAGAAATGTGGCGGCGCTGACAGCCACTAGCGTGGGTTCCGCGGTTCCATTCCATACCTGCACCGCGCCTTGCCTGTCGGTCTGGGTCAATACCTGCGCGCTCCAGCCGTACTGGCCTCCCACATCGCCCGGGTTGCCGGAGCCGCCGTTCATGTTGTGGCTGTTTTGTTTGTTTACCGGCCGGCAATCCAGACTGCCTCCGGAAGCCACCGCACAGTTGGTGAGAAACTCGGTTCCCGCGGTGTAGCCCGGCGCCTTCATTCCATACGGTTTCTTAGACGGGATCACCACGCTGGCGTCCCATTGTTTGGTCATCCACCTGGCGCTGCTGTCACGGGGTGAGGGCATGACCAACTCTAACCCTGGGTAATAACCCTGGAAATCGCTGAAACGGGCGACCGGCTCGCGCGCTGGGAAAGTGACCGGATGCGTTACCCAGGTCCCGGCCTCCCCCACTGGGAGAGGAGAGTAAAGCTGCCGCGCCGTGAACGGCGTCCCGGGCTGCGTGCTGAAGGCTGCGTCCCGCATCTGCGCGCGGCTGATCAAGTTGGCTGCCTCGTTGTTGTAACCCGCGGCCACCGTGTCGGGGTCGCGTAAGGGTTCCGGATGGGAATCCACCACCAGCATGCGCGCCTTGGGACCAAAGCTGGGCGGTTCGGTGAGGTGGTCCTGGGCCTCGTTATCTTCGTATTTCAAGTTGTTGTACCAAACCAGCATGCCGCCGTCCACCGGCCCAAAACGGTATTCCGGTTTGCCCAGCGTCGAATCGAATCCACCCGTGGCGCCAGTGTTGCGCCATTGCAGATAGTACCAGTGCGGGTAGGTGTAGGTTCCGTTGCTGCGTTGCATGTAGCCCGAGTAAGTCCAGGCGGATCCCGATACTTCCGCGCCGTCTTCGAACAACGTCGGTATGCTGGCCGAAATCCTCACGGTGGCGATGAAAACGCCTGGGCCGCTCACGCTGTAATCAGTCATGTACCAGAAGCGCACGATAATCTGCTTGCCGGCGAAGGCGCTCAAATCGAATGCCTCGTTGGTAAAATTCGGATAGCTCGATCCGGTTCCGCTGAAGCCGCCGATCTTGGCCGCGCACAAGTCGGCGGGAAACCCTCGCAAGCCGCCTTCCCAGTCGGAATAATGCGTGCAGGTGGTGTGCGAATTGGTGAGCGTAGTCCAGGTCTTACCGTTGTCCGCCGATACCTGGACCCAGAGAAAGTCGTACCACTTTTCGGTGGAGTACGCCAGATCGAAGTTCAGCGCGGGAGAGCCGCTCAGCGGGATCGTAACCGGGGTGGCCAGCGTCATGATTGAATCGCTTGACAGCGCCTTGCCGCCCCACCAATACCAGTTGCCTGCCGGCCGCACCGGCAAATCCGCCACGCCGTCTTCAAGCTGTATCTTGGCCGCGCGGTAGGAGGCCGGCGCGCCGGGAAAACTGCTTGCCTGTCCCAGATTGACCAGGTACTCTTTGGACGGATCGCTGATCACATACGGTTCCAGCCACCCCCATTCGTCCAGGTGCATGGGGTCGAAGGCTTGAGGCACGGCGCCGATGGGGTCACCGGTCCAACTGTCCGACATTAGC
>CAYSBM010000223.1:0-3190 GCA_964429095.1 uncultured Solibacteraceae bacterium
CGCCGCCGCGGAATGTTCGATCACATGCACGAAGGGAGCGGCAAGGCGGCTGAACACCAACAGGGGTGGAGCCATGAGGACCGCCAACCGGTCCGACTTTTCCATGGCCAGGTTCTTGGGAACCACCTCGCCTACCACCACATGCACAAAGGTGATGGCTAGAAACGCCACCAGAAAGCTGGCGCCGTGGAGAATTTGCGCGCTCAGCGGCGTAAGGGCGGGCTGCAAAAGAGCCACCATGCTCTGGTAGACGGTATCCTCCCCCGCCCAGCCGAGGCCCAGACTAGCCAGAGTCACGCCGACCTGCGTGACCGACAGCAACCGTTCCGGATTGGACAGCAGGCTCAGCGCGGTGTGCGCGCCGATCTGTCCGCTTTGCGCCAAGCGGCGCAACAGGGCGGGACGCGAGCTGATCAGAGCCACTTCCGCCGCAGCAAAAAATGCGTTGGCCGCAAGCAACAGAAATAGGAGGATGTATCGGTATCCGAGAAAGGCTTCCGGCATGGCGCGGCGAGAATCCCTTCGATATTCAGTAGAATTCTACTAGTGTCTCTCAACCGGTTCCTCAAATATATCAACTTGCTCATTGCGGCGGCGGTTGCAACGCTTCTGGCGCTGGTTTACTGGGTGGCCTGGAGGCCCCTGCCTCAAACCCGCGGGGAAATGACGGCGCCGGTCTCGGCGCCGGTTTCCGTGGCACGCGACGCTCTTGGCGTGCCCCATATCCGCGCAGCCAGCATCGAGGACGCTCTGTTTGCGCAAGGATTCGCCACCGCGCAGGACCGCTTCTGGCAAATGGACTCCCTGCGAAGGCGTGCGGCGGGCGAACTGGCGGAAGTGCTTGGCGAGGCGGCGCTTGAAAGCGACCGGGAATCCCGGCGCCTGCGTTTGGCACGGATTGCGGAGGCCCAAGCGGCCGCGTTGCCGGAAGCTGACCGCCGGGCGCTTTCAGCCTATGCGCGGGGAGTGAACTATTATCTGGAAACCAACCGCGGGCGCCTGGGCCTGGAGTTTGCGCTATTGGGTTACGATCCGCGTCCCTGGCGGGTGGCGGATTCGATTCTCGCGGCCCTTGAAATGTTCCGGACCTTAACCAGTTCCTGGAGACAGGAGCTACAGAAACAGCTTCTGCTGGCTTCAGGAGACAAAGCCAAAGTCGAATTTCTCTTTCCTCTCCGTGGCGGCGGAGAGTTTTTGGCCGGATCGAATGCCTGGGTGATTTCCGCAGCCCGCACAGCCACAGGCAAACCTTTACTCGCCAACGACATGCACCTCCAACTAAGCATGCCCGCCATATGGTACATGGCGCATCTGGAGGCTCCCGGTTTGAGCGTAGCGGGAGTTGCTCTGCCCGGCATGCCGGGCATCGTTGCGGGCCACAACCAGAGATTCTGTTGGGGGATCACCAATCTTGGCTTCGATGTTCAAGACCTCTACATCGAAAAACTGAATCCGCAGAATGGTCTTTATCTCTTCGACGGGCGCCAAGAGCAAGCGCGTCTGGAGCGTGAGAGATTGCCGGTGAGAGGGCGAGCCCCGGAAGAGTTCGACAATTTGGTGACGCGGCACGGCCCCATTGTGGCCGTCGAGAATGGCAGCGCTCTGGCGCTGCGCTGGACAGCGGCCGAGCCGGCCAGAGTCCGCATGCCGCTCATCGAGATTAACCAGGCCGGCAACTGGCGGGAGTTCCGCGCCGCACTCTCAGGATTTCCTATTGGCTTAAACTTCGTTTACGCCGACGTGGACGGCAATATCGGCTATCAGGTTGCCGGCCTGCTCCCGCTGAGGAAGAATTGCGCCGGTGACGTGCCGGCGGACGGCTCGACGCCCGCCTGTGAGTGGGATGGCTTCATACCGTTTGAAGAGCTTCCCTCGATCTTCAATCCACCCTCGGGAATCATAGTCACCGCCAACCAGAACCCTTTTCCACCGGACTATCGCTACCGCGTAGGCGGCGGGTTCGATCCGGGCTACCGCAGCCGGCGGATTGCCCACCTGCTGATGGCCCGCCAGAGCTGGCAGGCGGGCGAAATGCTCGAAGTGCAAAACGATGTCTATTCGGAGTTCATGCATTTTCTGGCACGCCAAACAGTGCAGGCTTGCCAGTCGCGCGCCGGCGGCAATCAGCGGTTGCAGGAAGCTGCCGGAATCCTGCGCGGCTGGGACGGCCAAATGGAAAAGGACGCAGCCGCACCACTGATTGCGGCGTTGCTTTATCAGCATTTGCGGCGCATGATCGCCGAACGGGCTTCGCCCGGAGCCGCGCCGGCCTACCGCAGTTCCATGGCGCCGGCGGCCGTCGAGCGATTGCTCCGCGAACGGCCCGCAGGTTGGTTCAGTGACTATGAAATGCTGCTGACCAAAGCCTTGACGGATGCTCTGGAAGAAGGGCAACGCTTACAGGGCGGCAAGCCAGCCAAGTGGAAATATGGAAAAGCTAACAGGCTGCTGATCGCCCATGCAGTGGGGGGGAGGCTGGCCGCCATTGGCAAGTATTTCAACCTAGGTCCGGTGGAAAATAGCGGAGGCACCACGACGGTGAAGGCCGCCGGCGGCACCTTTGGGCCGTCCATGCGCATGGTGGCGGCCCCTGCTGATTGGGATCGCTCGTTGCTAAACCTGCCTTCCGGACAATCCGGCCATATTTTCTCGAGACACTACAAGGATCAGTGGGACGCTTACCGTGCCGGGCGCAGCTTCCCTCTCCAATTCCGGCAGATCAATGCCACCAGCGTGTTGAGGTTGTCTCCGCGCTGAATACCGTACAATTAGAGTTCTCTCTGACACCGTACTCAGGAGCAACCATATGTTGAGACTTCGATACTGGCCTGTTCTACTCTTGTTGCCGGGACTTTCCGTTACGCCGGCTCAAACCAATCCCAGCCCCCGGTTGGAGGACCTGACTCACCCCGAGGTGCGCGCCAGGCACATCGAGGTGGCTCTGCTGCCAATCGGGTCTACCGAACCGCACGCCAACCACCTGCCTTATGCCACCGATGCGCTGAGCGCCCAAGTCTTGGCCCACCGTGTAGCGGCGAGAGCGAATGCGGCGGGCGCGAAAGTGCTCGTGCTGCCGACTATGCCATACGGGGTGAACTCCAACCAGGCGCCGAATCCGTACGCGCAGTCGATTCGCCCGGCCACGTTGATGCAATTCAGCAAAGTCGTGGGGGAGGTAAGCGAGCGGCAG
>CAYSBM010000223.1:3200-3760 GCA_964429095.1 uncultured Solibacteraceae bacterium
AACACCACCACCATCGCCGCCACGCTGCGCGAACTTTACGCCAGCAACCCCAAAGTCTTCGCAGCGCAAGTCGACTACTGGACGGTGTACGGCGACAAGGCGAAACAAATCATTAAGACTGGCGGCGACCACGCCAACGAGGAGGAAACCTCCGTGGCGCTGGAACTGTTCCCTGAGAAAGTGCACATGGACCGCGCGGTGAAGGCCCGCGAGGCGAAACTGGCCATAGCCAGTCTGAACGCGCCCTACATTCATTTCATGCGGCCCTGGATGTATGTAAGTGACAACACGGGCCTGGGCGATCCCACCCAGGGAACCGCCGAAAAAGGGCGGATACTGGTGGAGGTTTTTCTGGAGCGGATGGCGAACTTCTTGAAGGAACTCAGTGACGCCAAGCTCACGGAAACGTTCCCGTTCGATTCGCGCAAGTAGAGGTGAAACCCAGAAATGAATACTTCCATCTTTCAGGGCATTGTTCCGGCCGTCGTCACGCCGCTTGACGAAGACGGGCGCTTCGCTCCGGCGCCTGCGACATGGTGTGCTGGGGTCGACCGCTCATC
>CAYSBM010000223.1:3770-4897 GCA_964429095.1 uncultured Solibacteraceae bacterium
CGGCTTTACGCAGCGGGCGTAGACGGCGTGTACGTTTGCGGGCAGACGGGCGAAGGTCCACAACTGGCCGCCGAGGACCGCAAGCGCGCCGCCGAGGTGGCCGTGCGCTGCTCTCCCAAAGGCAAACAGGTGATCGTGCATGCCGGCGCCGCACGGCCGGCAGAGGCCGTGGAACTGGCCCGCCACGCGGCAAGCTGCGGCGCCACGGCGGTGAGCAGCCTGCCGCCTGCGGGCGGCTATTCATTCCCCGAAGTGGCCGCTTATTATCGCATGCTAGCCGCCGCCACGGATGCGCCCTTCCTGGTGTACTTCTTTCCGGACGTGGCCCCGGCCATCAACCGGGTCGAACACATCCTGGAACTGTGCGCCTTGCCGAACGTCATCGGACTGAAGTTCACGGACTTCGATCTATACCGCATGGGGTTGTTCAAACGCGCTGGGGCGGTGGTGTATAACGGCCGTGACGAAGTGCTGGCGGCCGGTTTGATGATGGGCGCAGACGGAGGTATCGGCTCGTTTTACAACCTTATTCCGGACCTGTTCCTGGAGGTCTATAAACTGGCGCGCGAGGACCGCTTCGCCGAGGCGCGCGCAGTGCAGTACCGCATCAACGAACTCATCCAGTTGACACTCAGGTTCCCCGCCCTGGCCGCCATCAAGCTGATGTTGAAATGGTCGGGCATCGATTGCGGACTGGTAGCGGCGCCGCGTCGTAGCTTAACGGCTGTCGAGGAGTCCGAGTTAAGGCGTCAGTTGGCCGCCTCCAGCTTCGCGGACGCTGAATTTGCGGGCGCACCTGCCGCGTGAGGCCGAATGTATGCGGCTTGAGCAATGGCAGACCTTCAAAGCCGCAGCCAAGGGCTGCGTCCTGCCGCGCCCGCCAGTGGCCCTGATTGTGGACAGCCCTTGGATACCGGGCTATCTCGGAATCAGCCATCTGGACTACTTTTTCGACGCCGGTGTCTGGTTCGAGGCCAACCGCCGTATCCTGGAAGAATTTCCGGAGGTGATCTTCTTGCCGTCCTGGTGGGCAGAATTCGGTATGGCCACCGCGCCGGCGGCTCTGGGCGCCCGGCCAGGTTGGCATCCTGCCCAGCCACCCAGCATTGCGCCGGCCCTCGAGACCC
>CAYSBM010000223.1:4907-5940 GCA_964429095.1 uncultured Solibacteraceae bacterium
CGCGGCGTCACGGCGATCATGATGGAGTTGGTGGAGAATCCACAAGGCGCGCACCGCTTGCTCGAAGTCACTACCGAAACGGTCATCGGCTGGCTCCGGGCGCAAGCGGCCGAACTTGGAGAAGGAGTGGAAGGCATTCTGCTGCTGGAGGATATTGTGGGAATGTTATCGCGCCCACTGTATTTGGAATTTGCGCACCCTTACTTGCAACGAATTACCAGCGCGTTCCCCGCCGAATGGGTGAAGGTGTATCACAACGACGCCAACGTGCGGCCGTTTCTGCCGGATCTTTCTCAGGCAGGCTTCGACGTTCTGAACTGGAGCCACACATTGGATGTCAGCCAAGCCATCGCGCTGGCCCAAGGGAAGATGACGCTGATGGGCAATGTGGCTCCCCTTGACATCGGCGTTCGCGGCACCGCGGACCAGGTGATCGAGGCGGCCGCCGCGGTGCTCGAGAAGGCCGCAGGGCGCCGCCTGATTCTGTCGTTTGGCGGAGGCGTCAGCATGGGCACGCCGGAGGCAAACATCCGCGCCTTAGCGGCGGCAGCCCGCTGACATTCAGCCGATGGGCTCAAAGCGCCCATCGCGGCGCAAGTAGTATTTCCTGCCGCGCCACTGAATCGTATTACCGAAGAATCCCAGTATCCAGAAAACCATGCTGGCGACATCCTGAAGGGGAACCAGCCACCACTTACGGGCGGTCAATGGATCGCGCAGAATCAGCCCGGCGGTGACATAGGCGGCCCATGCCCGGAAAACCGTTGCCACAAACAGAACCGGCCACCAGGAGGGACGCAGAACTGTGAGCAGCACGGCCAGTGGGAGGGGGTTGGTGAACACCTGACCGAGATAGCCATAAGGCCGCGAGCATCGCGTGCTGCGGGACCAGCGCAGCCGGTGAGAGGCGTTGGCACGAAAACCTTGCGCGCCGATGCGGTGTTCCACCACGGTCTGGCTCAGATCGACGCCCAGGCCCTTTTCGGCGGCGCGCTGACGATACTCTTTACCGTGCTTCCCCTCTGGGAGAAGG